>JALZGD010000269.1 GCA_030861205.1 Actinomycetota bacterium | reverse complement strand
AACACGACTCCCGGATCGTTCTCCTTCTACCTGTGGGAGGCGTCGGACCTTCGGTTCGACGAGCTCATGGACACCTTGTTGCAGATCGCGCTGACCGTTGCCGAACAGCGCTCGAAGTTGATGTTCTCGTTCGACTCGGGACTGCTGTCGGGGGCCGGGGGAGTGAAAACCGGTGCCTGAAGCAACGCCCGTCGATCTCACGGACGACGAAAAGAGGAGATTCCAAGAAGACGCGCTGCCGCTTCTCGACTCGCTCTACGCGGGCGCGCTGCGCATGACGCGCAATCCCGCCGACGCAGAAGATCTCGTCCAGGAAACGATGTTGCGCGCGTACAGGAGCTTCGACCGTTTCGAAGCCGGCACGAACCTGAAGGCGTGGTTGTTCAGGATCTTGACCAACGCGTACATCAACACGTATCGCAAGCGTCAGCGTGAACCACAGAAAGTCTCACAGGACGAGATTGCAGATTTCGATCTTTATCAGGAGCTCAAAGACCACGACCCACGCTGGGAGGCAACGCCAGAGAACATCGTCCTCGACGGGCTGGTCGACACGGACATCATCGAGGCGATCGACGACCTACCCGAGCAGTTCAGGCTTGCCGTAGTCCTCTCCGATATCGAGGGATTCTCGTATGCAGAGATGGCCGAGATCATGGACGTTCCCATGGGGACCGTCATGTCCCGTCTCCACAGGGGAAGAAAGGCGCTACAGAAGCGGTTATGGGAGATAGCGCGAGACCGGGGGATCGTGAAGGGAGCGCCCAAGTGACTACCGCAGTAGCCTTTGGCTCAGGACTATCGGGGGGATGTTGATGGTCCCGACCGGGGCATGAAGTATCACTGTAGGGAGACGCTCGCCCGCGCCTACCTCTATCTCGACGGAGAGGTCCTCTCGGAGCAAGAGCGTCAGGAGATCTGGGTCCATCTCGAGGAATGCAAGCCGTGCTACGACCGGGTCGGCCTCGATAGAGAGGTGACGGAGATCGTCGCCCGGCTCAAGGGGGCCCACCGCTGTCCCGACGAGCTGCGTTCTCGCCTGAGCCAGCTCCTGAACGATCTCTAGGGGCCTGCTCCTCACCCCGACCGCGCCGGTCCGCGGTCGAGACTGCCGCTCGCCCGTCCGCTCAAGGAAACGGCCAATCCTGTCGATAGGTCTAAGGCAGACACACACGACTAACAGGACAAGCATATGGACTCGGCAACCTTGGAAAGCTTCGACAACAGCCGTTTCATCCGCACGGCCGAAGCCGCCCAGATCCTGCGCGTGTCGCCGAAGACGATCTCTCGATGGGCGAAAGAGGGCAAGCTTCCCCACGTCGTGACACTTGGCGGCCATCGCCGCTTTCCTCACACCGCGATCGTCGAGATCGCCCGCCGGCTCGAGAGCGCGTAACTCGCTGGATCAACGCCGCGGCCTGCGATAGCAACTAGGTCTCGCAGCAGACCGAGCGGCATAGATTTTCAGCAAGCCTGAGAGTAAGCTTTCGCGTCCTTACCGGCGGGCAGGTCGGACGAGAGAAAGTGCGGCTCCTAAAAGATGGCGCGAACCAATCTGCACGAGCTGGCTACCCGCTTGCTCGAAGAGCTTCAGGCTTCGGCATCCGATGGAGTCTTCGAGGGCAAGCTCCGTGAAGTTTCGGCGCGGGCCGGATTGAACTCAGTTCGCAGCGCAGATGCCGTCAAGCTCTTAGAAGAGCTGGGCCGTATCGAGGTCCTCCAGCGTGGCCGGCGAGGCCGCGACACGATGATCTCGCTGCGTTCCTCGGAGCCGGTGACGCTCAAGGACGCCCAGTCGATGCTCGGTTCGCGAGCGACGAAGAAGACCTCTCGGCTCAACTACGAGGACCTCGGACGCGCCGTGATCGACCGCTTGCTAGAGCTCGGTCGGGACGACGCTTTGCGAGCGGCGCAGGTAGAGGTATTCGCCAGCGAAGCCAAGCAAAGCACCGAGCGCGTAAGAGAGCTCGAAGCTGCGCTGGAAGCGGCGGCTCAGCGGGAGACCGAGCTGCGGATCGAGCTGCGCGCTGCCGAAGAGACGCTTCAGCGGGCGGAAGAGAACCTGCGGCGCACCATGGGTCCGTCCAAGCCGTCGGAGATTCCGCGCCCGGTAGACGACGACGATGCTCAAGCGGTTCTCGACATACTGAGGTCCGGCCGGGCTTGACCGAAGCCGAATCGGTTCTTTTCGAGACGGCCGGCTCCGTGGCGTGGGTGACCATCAATCGCCCGGAGCGTCGGAATGCCATCAATCCAGAAGTTGTGCGAGGGATCGATGCTGCGATCGCACGTGCGGACGCGGACGACTCGATAGCAGCCGTGATCCTCACGGGGGCAGGAGACAAAGCATTCTGCGCGGGCGGGGATCTTGCAGGGATGACGGCACAGGGAAAGGTTCAGCAGCACCTGGAGCGCGCGGAAGTCGGGACACTCTTCGAGACGATGCGAGCGTCGCGCCTGCCGATCATTGCGCGGGTCAATGGCCACGCGCTCGCCGGTGGATTCGGATTGATGCTTGCATGCGATCTCGTCGTCGCGTCCGACGCGGCCGAGGTCGGGACTCCGGAGATCGATATCGGCCTGTGGCCCTTCATGATCACGGCGTTGATCCAGCGCGACGTCCCGCGGAAGATCGCCTTAGAGATGATGCTCACCGGAAGAAGGATGACTGCAGCCGATGCTCATCGATGGGGATTCGTGAATCGGGTGGTGCCGTCGGAAGAGTTGGACGCCGCAGTGTCCACGTTGACCGATGAGCTCGTGTCGAAGAGCCCGCTGATCATGAAGCTCGGGAAGAAGTCTTTCTACGAAGCCGAAGACATGTCCGTCGCGCATGCGCTCGACTACCTGTCGGGGATGCTCACCGTTTGCCTGGAATCCGAGGACACGGTCGAAGGCGTGACTGCGTTCCTCCAGAAGCGCCGCCCGGCCTGGAAAGGCAGGTAGCCTTCGGGCGACGAGGCCCGGGAAAGCTTCGGCTGTCGAGCCGGCGAAGGGCCCGAGGACGGTGAATATGTCTGAGACCACCGAGGGCGCGCGTCCCCAGGTCACCTACACCTACGACGGCCCCGAGATGCGGGACGCGGTCGCGGATCTGGGCGAAAAGAAAGAGAAGTACCGCGCGATGGGCGGCCCCGATCGGGTCGAGCGCCAGCACTCTCAGAACAAGTTGACCCTTCGTGAACGACTCG
>JALZGD010000084.1:877-9216 GCA_030861205.1 Actinomycetota bacterium | reverse complement strand
CCATAGAGGAGGGCCGGGACCGCGGAAGTGGCCGGGCCGATTGGGAGACATCGACGGAGGCATCACGTGTCGAGCACCGTTACCCCGATGGAGACGTTTAGGGGAGAGCCGCACCGGACGGAGGGTCATCGCCGTGCCGGCCAGCCTGCTCGCGAGGTGCTTCTAGTCGAAGACGACTGGGCCGTCGTCAAGTTCGTGAACGCTCATCTCGCCGGCGAGGGTTACGACGTCATGGCTGCAGGCAACGTCGGCGAAGCGTGGCGGATCATTCAGGCCGACCCTCCCGACGTGGCAATCATCGACGTCCGGCTGCCCGGCGTGTACGGCTGGGAGCTGATCGAGCGCATCCGCAAGGACAGTCGCTTCCACAAGATGCCGATCCTCGTCGTGTCGGCCGACTTCGACAAGGCGGACCTCGACAAGATCAGCTCGCTCGGCTGCCAGCACCTCGTGAAGCCGATCACCGCCACAGACCTCATCACGCACGTCAAGGGGTTGTTCGAGGAGTCACAGCGTGTCGATCTCGTTTCGGTCAAGGCGATTCTCCTGACGAAGAGCTTCAAGATCGAAGGCACCGTCCACGTCTCCCCCGAGATCACGCGTTTCTCCGATGCGATGGAGATGGTCGTCGGCGACAACCGCGCCATGCTTCCGGTAACGAATGCAACGATCACGACGCTGACCGGCGAGCCGGTCGGCCAGCCCGGTTTCGTCCAGATCATGAAGAGCGAGATCACCGCTGTGTTCCCCGCGGACACCAGCTCTCGCAAGAACACCGTGAAAGGGAGCGATGTCTAGAGTTCTGGTAGTTGACGACAACCCGGACATCCGGCTACTCGTATCCACGATCCTGGAGGACGAGGGATACCAAGTACAGGTTGCGATCGACGGTCGCGATGCCCTTCGCATACTCGAAACCGAGAACCCCGACGTCATCGTTCTCGACGTCATGATGCCGGAGATGGACGGCTACAGCGTGCTGCGCCAACTCCGCGCAACGGGGCGTGCGGCAAAGTCCCGAGTGTTGATGCTCACGGCGAAGAACAACGAAGCCGACTGGCTGCGCGGTTATCAGTCGGGAGCCAATCAATATCTGACGAAGCCGTTTGACCCCGACGAGTTGATCGCAGCCGTCGAGAAACTGCTTCGGATGGATCCCTCCGCGCTGACGAATCACCGTCAAGAAGAGCTCGACCGAGCGCAGCTCCTGTCACGCCTCGAGTCCCTTCTCGGCTAGGTTGTCGCCCGCTCAGGCGGGATCTACGACCCAATCCTTCGTCAGGAACAACCAGAACGCTAGCCCCGCGTGCGGGCCGTACCTCTTGAAACGCCGCACGATCGTCGAGTCGGGAACCTTCTTCTTGCCGACGAGGCGCGCGAACTTCGGTCGCGTCCACGAGTCGAGGATCAGCCTGCTGTGCCGGCCCAAGATCATCATTATGTGAGCCGCCGCATACGGTCCCACTCCCGGAAGAGCGAGCAACGATTCTTCGACCTCGTCGTCTGAGATCGCGTCCGGCGGGGCATTGCCGAGCTCTTCGAGATCGATCGCCCCATCGGCCACGCCGCGTGCGAGCGCGATGAGATACGCACCTCGGTAGCCCGCACGGGCGACCTCGCGGTACCAGTTCTCGCCCGCCCGGGCCATGACGTCTGGCGTCGGGAACGCGCGCCCTTGCGGTCCGGTCTTGGGAGCTCCAGGAGCGGTCTCGCCGAGGTGTTCGACAAGCGCCCCGACCATGCGCTCGGTCCCGCTCCACGCACAGTTCGTCGTGCATATGGTCTTCACGACATCCTCGAAGACCGTCGCGCTCCTGATCATCCGACCGGCCCCCGTCGCGGCCCACGCAAGGTCGGGGTCTTGCGTGGCGACATCGTAGAAATCCGACATGTCGCGGTCCAAAGCGAGGATGTGCTTGACCGCAGCGACCACCTCTTTCTTCGTCCGCTCCGACGGCGCAGAACCCATGAACTCGATCCGCGCGCGGCCCGAGCGGCCTTCCGAGATCTTGACGGTTCGGGGACGACACTGTGGTAGCGGCACCGTCGCCGTGAGCGTTCGAGCGTCCTCCTCGATGAACATCGGCGGCAGCGAAGCAACCCCATGCGACATGATGGTTCGCCACAGATCGACCGGCTCTCCCCCGGCCCCCCGGAGCTTCAACGTCGTCGAGGTCATCGATCCTGTCTTTCGCGGTAATTACGAACCTTCGCTCGATTGCCGCACACCGACATCGAGCACCACGTCTTGGAGTGGTTCTTCGTCGCGTCGTAGAACGCCCAGCGGCATGTCTCGCTGCGGCATGCCTTCATGTTGGCCCACGATCCATCGGCCATCGACTCGAACATCGCGGACAGCACGTAACCAAGGGCGCGATCGACGCCCGACGCCGTTGGAGTGACTTCGCCTCGACCGTCGGCACCGACGTGGAAGGAGAGACCGGCCCCCGCGGCCGCTTCGTTCAATACCTGGGATGCGTTCGAGTCGAGTGGCTCGCCGTTGTTCGCAGACAACAGTGATCGCATCGCTTCCCGGACCGCGATCGTTCGAGCGACGTCGCGCTCGGAGACGTCGCCGACGTCGATCCCCCGTGCGTCGAACCACCGGCTCAGCCGCGACGCGTCGTCGAGCTGATCCGAGTCGCCATCGAGCTCGACCGTGTTGACGAAATCTTCGATCAGCTGCAGGCGTTCTGGAGTCTGGGACATCTGGACTTCCTAACCGTCTATCTTGCTTGACAGGTTACTGTAACCAGTATACGGTTATAGCCAGTTAGTTAGCAAGAGGAGGAGGGAGCGATGAACACGATGTTCCACGAAGAGATGGTCCGCCAGCACATAAGCGACCTCCGAGAAGCAGCTCGCGCCGGCCACGTGGCCAAGATCGCCCGGCGCAGGGACAGGTCGTCGGCGTGGCGGCGCGCGATCGGCACGCGCCTGGTCGACGCGGGTCTGTCACTCATGAACGAGTGCCGTCCGGTCACGCTTCAGGCGTCGAAGTAACGCAGCACCTCTAAGGCCCTGAGGGTCAATCCCAGGTCCTCGGCCCAGCCCGTCTCGGGCGCTATTTCTCTCAACCGGTCAACGAAGAGGTCGACGGTTGCATGTTCCGGGGGGATCGCGGCGGCCCCCCAGAAGGTGAGCGCAGTTACAAGCTCCCAGGGTCCCCACCAGTCCTCATCGGCTTCGCGAGCCCATCTCAGCGCCCACTCCGCAAGCTCGGTTTTCGGTCCCTCTGCAAGCCAGTAGGCCGCTGCTGCCGCGAACGTCGGGTATGCGCCTCCCGTAAATCGGCCTTCGAGGTCGGACTCCCCTCTCAATAGATCGACCGCGCGGGGGCCGGGGTCTCTTCGCAGAGCGAGCAATGCCGCCGTTGCCGATGCCGTTGCCCACACGCGCGCCCCTCCCGGCGTGTCTAGCTCACCGGGGACCTCGTCAGGCGCGTCAAGCCACGCGGCCGCAGGGGTGCGCGCTTCTTCGAGCCAGTCGGCCGCAATCGCGGCTGCGCCAGACGAACCTTCACCGATAACGACGAGATGACAGATGCCCTCTCCGGTGGCGCCGGGCGACGGCCGTCCTGCCGGACCGAGAAACGCGCCCTCGTCATCCTGCCCATTCGGTGTTGGAGGCGCGCCCGGCTCGTCACCCGAGATGCGGAGCGCGCGCCACGACTGCCATTCATCTCCGGCCGACAGGATCGTTTCGAGCGCCGCGTCGGGATCGATCATCGCTGCGAACCTAGACCACGGACGCAGCGCTGTGGTTCATAGTCAGTTCTGCGAAGTCGGGACCTTCGACTTCGGCAACTCGCGTTGAGCGGCGCCGGGGCGACGGTCGGGCGGCCGCTGTGGGATCAGATTCAGCCCGGGCAGATGCTTGCGCGGACCCGACCAAGGTCCCGGGGGCGCCGTTACGCGATCGGCGACCTCGTACGCGATCGATTCGTAATTGACGCGCCAGCCTTTGAAGTGCACCCACGCTTCTTCCGGAGCTCTCTCCAAGTCGTATCCGGCGTCCTGGATAACGCCCACACCACCGAGGAACTCGTCGTAGCCCAACTGGATGGGATCGTCGGGAAAAGGATCGGGATCGTAAGGAACACCCATGGCGTCCGCGATCGAGCGCAAGCAGGTGAACCCCATACGAAGGACCAACCGCGCCTCGATCGGAGCAGAGCTCGGAAAGAGAGCGTTCTGCAGCGCGGCCGCGTCGAGGACCGCGAGGAGAGCCAGCACCCAGGAACGATGTGGATGCGGCGACCTGAACCACAACAACACCGCCCCCACGCGGGTGACCCTGCGCGGCTCTGCAGAAGGGTGACGAAAGTCTCACGCCGGTTGAACGCGTTGTACATGGTCGGCAAGTACGCGATCTGCAACGCGACGACGACCAACCCGAAGGCCGATGCGAAGAAGTACACGATAGAAGGCCCCGTCCGAGCTATATCGGCGATCCCGAGTGTGAACACCGACGACCCGCTCTCGCGGAAAGCCTCTGCCAGTCCATCTCCGACGAGCGGCCACAGCACTAGACCGAACCCAACGACCAACAAGCCCAGCCACACTCCGAGCAGTGCGATGAGGCTCGTGGGGGCAGAACCGGCAAGGATCCGGTCCTTCGTCTCGTAGTCGTCGAACCGGTTGGCGATGAAGATGAAGCTTCGGAGCACCAACTTGCGCCCGACGAACGTCGAGAGCCGCGATCTCGTCCCGCGGGGCATGACGATCGTTCGCATGATGCTGTTCGCCGTGAACAGGATGACAAACACACCGCCGGCGAAGCCGACCCAGCGAAGTGCTTGCATCAGGCGCCGATCGCCGCGAACTGGCCGGGCTTGCGGCCGGGCCCTGGTGGACCCGCGAACGCTTGTGCGATCTGGAGCCACTCACGAGCGGCGGGCCCTGTCGCGCGCAGATCCGTGTCGTCGACGTGCCTTCTTTGCGTCACGACAAGACAGAAATCGAGCGCGTCGCCGGACACGAATTCCTCTGCATCTTCGTTCCACGTCCACTCGCGTCCATCGGCGCCTTCCAGTGAACCGCGATCTCACCGGGGGGAACGGCGCGCCCTCGCGCCGCATAGCTGTTCGGACGAGCCCTCACGCCGAGGTGACAGATGTGCTTCAGGCGGTCGGTCGGGATCCGAACGATTCCGAGGGCGTCGATCACGTCCTGGCCGTGTGCCCACGTCTCCATGATGCGCGCCGACACGAAAGAAGCTGGACTCATCGCCGGGCCGAACCAAGGGATGCGTGCCGCCACATCCATCACCCGAAACGCGGATACCTCGGCGTCTCGAGCCGCACGCCACCACGCGAGCACGTCGCCGACAGCCATATTTCTGCCCTTGTCCAACGGACCGTTCATGAATGCCTCAACGTCTGCTGCGGCCGCCCGCAAACCCGTCCCGAAAGCATCGGCGTCCTCGACCGCGAGTCTCGCCTGCTCGTCGAAGAAGGCGAGATGCGAGATCTGGTCCCGGATCGACCAGCCTTCCGCCGGGGTCGCCGCATCCCACGCGTCGGCCGCCAGGTCACGGACGATCGAATCGAGTTCGGCCTGCTCGTCCGCGAGGTCCGCGACGATGGCGGAGATCTCAGGCATGTGCGAATCCTAGGCGCGGGGTGATTAGCTACGGCTCTGACGGCTCGTCGAGCGACCACGTTCCACAGACCGTTGAGGAGAGATGACTATGGCGCAGCGCGACAACGGTCGATTGACCGTCGCAGTAACCGGACCGACGGGGAGTATCGGCCGCGCTTTGCTCCGTGCGCTGGACTCCGAACCCGCCATCGAACGCGTGACTGGTATGGCACGACGTCCGTTCGACCCCAATTCGTTCGGGCTGCAGAAAACCGAGTACGTCCAAGGGGACGTGACCGACCGAAGCGCAGTGAACGACTTCGTAAAAGGCGCAGACGTCGTCGTGCACCTCGCGTTCGTGATCTTCGGCTCGTCTGAGGAGAGCCGCACGATCAATCTGCAGGGATGTCGCAACGTGTTCGAGGCAGCGTTCGAGTCGGGCTGCGAGCGCTTGATCTACACGTCATCCGTCGCGGCGTACGGATTCCATGAGGACAATCCAGAACCATTAGACGAGAGCGTCCCGGCGCGGGGCTCGGACGAGCATTACTACTCGGCGCAGAAGGCAGAAGTCGAAGAGCTTCTGGCGAACCTCGAGAAGACGATCGGCAAGGACACAGATGTATACGTTTTCCGTCCGTGCATCGTCGCCGGTCCAACGGCCCTGGATCTGATCGAGCGGATCCCGTACGTGCAGCTATCCGAGAAACTGCCGGCGCCGGTGAAGAAGCTCGTCGGTACGATCCCGCTTCTGCGGCCGGTGATCCCCGATCCCGGTATCCCACTGCAACTCGTGCACGAAGACGACGTTGCTTCAGCGCTTACTGCAACGGTTTTGGGTCGAGGGGCGCCCGGTGCATACAACCTGGCGGCCGACGGTGAGATCGGGCTATCCGACCTCGCTCATGCGTTGGGTTGGTATTCGATCCCGATCCCGGATCTAGCCATCGATGCGACCGCTCGGATCGTGTCGCGCCTTCCGATGCTCCCGGCCGAAGCGAACTGGTTACAAGCCGTTCGGGTCCCGGTAGTGATGGACACGTCGAAAGCGCGGCGCGAGCTGCGCTGGAACCCGCGACACGACGCGCTCGAAACCCTCGCGCAAACTGTTGCTGCGGCGCGAGCTAGGGGTTTGTTGCCGTGGCGAACCGCGACCGGCGATATCTAGACGAGGCCGTCGAAAGCCGCTTCGATCAGCTGCGCTTGTTCCTGCTCGTGGATGCGGGTGCTGCCCGAAGCCGGCGACGCGCTCTCGGCACGCGACGCATGACTCAACATCACGCCTTCACGAAGATTGCCGTGTAGCCGCGCCTGCACGAAGGACCAAGCCCCCATGTTCTCGGGTTCTTCTTGAACCCATCGGACCTCGTCCGCCAAGGGGTACCGCTCGAATATCTCTTGAAGTTGCTCGAGAGGGAACGGATAGAGCTGCTCGATCCGAACGACGGCCACCGGGACATCGCGCTTCTTGCGCTCTTCTAAGAGTGCGTAAGCGATCTTCCCGGTGCACAGTTGGATCAAGCGAACGTTCTCGGGCTCGGCTACGCCACGGTCGTCGAGTGTCTCCTCGAAGTGGCCGGACGTCAGCTCGTCGGCGGTTGATTGCGCGACGCGCGCCCTCAGCAACGACTTCGGCGTCATCACGACGAGTGGCTTGCGCACCGACCTACGCATCTGTCGGCGGAGGACGTGGAAGTACTGAGCAGCCGTTGTCGGCTGGACGACCTGGATCGAGTCTTCGGCAGCTAGCGTCAAGAAGCGTTCGAGCCGGGCGCTCGAATGATCAGGCCCCTGTCCTTCGTAGCCGTGCGGGAGCAACATCACCAGACCGCTCGTCTGCTTCCACTTGTCTTCGCCGGCAACTATGAAGTGGTCGATTATCGGCTGCGCGCCGTTGACGAAATCGCCGAACTGCGCCTCCCACGCGACCAACGCATCACCGTTGGCTACCGAATATCCATACTCGAAGCCCAAAGCCGCAAGTTCGGAGAGGAGGCTGTCGAAGACGCGGAACCACGCTTGATCGGCATCGAGCGCGTTAAGTGGGAAGTGCTCTTCGCCACTGCGGTGATCGACTAGAACGGCGTGCCGCTGGCTGAATGTTCCTCGACGTGAGTCCTGCCCGGCGAGGCGAACGCTGATCCCCTCGAGCAAAAGCGATCCGAATGCCAACGATTCCGCGGCCGCCCAGTCGACGGCTCCGCGGTCGAGGATGTCGGCCCGCTTCTCCAACTGCTTTCGCAACTTCGGATGAGGCTCGAATCCTTCCGGGAAAGTGGTGAGGGCTTCCATGACGCGATTGAGGCGCTCGCGATCGACGCCGGTCTCGACGTGCGGCAACACACCGACGACCTCGGGCTTGAGTGCTTCAACGTCTTTCTTGGACTTCTTGGTTTCTTCGAATGCTCCCTGCATCCGGCCACGGAACGATTCGAGGAACTTCTCGGCCTCCTCGACCGTGATCTCGTTCTTGTTGAGGAGCTTCTCCGTGTAGAGCTTGCGTACCGATCTGCGCTCTTCGATGCGTGCATACATCGTCGGCTGCGTGAAGGCCGGCTCGTCGGCTTCGTTGTGGCCGTATCGCCGGTAGCAAACCAGATCGATGACGATGTCTCGATGGAACGTCTGTCGGTACTCGAACGCAAGCTTGACGGCGCGTATGCAAGCTTCGGGGTCGTCACCGTTCACGTGGAGGATCGGGCACGCCACGATCTTTGCGATATCCGTCGCGTAGGTCGACGAGCGTCCCGCCGAGGG
>JALZGD010000084.1:0-867 GCA_030861205.1 Actinomycetota bacterium | reverse complement strand
CCGGTTCGGTAGCCCTGGAGGGCCGACAGGTTGAACGTCTCGGCGACGATCCCCTGCCCGGCGAACGCGGCATCGCCGTGGATCAGGACGGGCAGGATCCTTCCCCACGAGTCCTGGCCGAGAAGGTCTTGCTTCGCGCGTGCCATTCCCTCGACGACGGGATCGACCGCCTCGAGATGTGACGGGTTCGACGACAGCACGACTGCGAGGCATTCGCCGCTACGCGCTTCGAAGCGGCCGGTCATACCGAGGTGATATTTGACGTCCCCCGATCCCTGGACGGTCTTGGGATCGATCTCGCCTTCGAACTCTTTGAAGATCTCTTGCAACGGCTTGCCCACGATGTTTGCGAGCACGTTCAAACGACCGCGGTGCGCCATTCCCATGACGGACTCGACGATGCCCGCGTCGGCCGCACGCTCCAATAAAGAATCGAGCATCGGGATCAGGCTCTCGGCCCCCTCGAGTGAGAAGCGCTTCTGCCCGGTGTACTTCGCGTGGAGGAACCGTTCGAAGGCTTCTGCCGCGATCAGGCGATCGAGGATGTGCTTCTTGTCGTCGGCCGGCAGTTCGTCGGCAGCTTCAGTTTCGACCCGTTGCTGGATCCAATTCTTTTGGTCGGGATCGGAGATGTGCATGTACTCGATCCCGAGCGACCTGCAATACGCGTCTCGAAGGGTGTCGAGGATGCGCCTCAACGATTGCTTGCGCGGACCGGGCAATCCCTCGGCTAAGAACTCTCGGTCGAGGTCCCAGACAGTGAGGCCGTAATAAGAAAGATCTAGTTCGGGATGCGCGAGGACCTCGTAGCCGATCGGGTTGAGATCGGCCAGAAGGTGGCCTCGCACTCGATACATGTTGATGAGC
>JALZGD010000083.1:8088-9242 GCA_030861205.1 Actinomycetota bacterium | reverse complement strand
GGGGCCCCTACGCACCCCGCGTGCGCAGAGGCCGCGCAGAAGACCGGCGAGCGACTGGAATCGCTGGGGCACAAAGTCGAGCTCGCGTCGCCGGCAGAGCTCGACGACCAGGTTCTACCGGCCCACGTCGTCGCGGTGATCTCAACGTGGACGAAGTACGAGTTGCAGACGTGGAGCGCGAAGGCCGGCAAACCGATCAGCCAAGGAGACGTCGAGGCCGGGACGTGGTCGTTCGCCGAGCTGGCAGCATCTGTCGGCGCCACCCAGTACGTGGAAGCCATCGAGGCGATCCATATGGCAGCCCGCCGAGCCGCACTGTGGTGGAACGATTTCGATCTGTTGCTCACCCCGACCATCGCGGAGCCCCCTCCCCCTCACGGCGAATGGGTGCCGACCGAAGACAACCCGATGCGAGGCTTGATGAAGTCGAGCGCGATCGTGAACTTCGTTGCGCCGTTCAACGTCACCGGCCAACCCGCGATCTCGATCCCACGCGAGACCCACGACGGCCTACCGATCGGGGTGCAACTAGTGGCCGGGTACGGGCGTGAGGATGTCTTGATCAGGGTCGCTTCGCAGATCGAGGCCGCGGCCCCGTGGATCGACCGCACTCCCGTCGTTTACTGATCCACGTTCGCAGCACAGCCATCTGGGTAAGCGCGTAGACATGCGCGTCATCGACGGCATCCCGATCTGGGGTCAGCACGATGACAAGACGATCGAGCAGATCAAGCGCTCGGCGTCCGACGATCGGGTCGCCGCGGCAGCTCTCATGGCGGACGGTCACCTGGGGTACGCCATGCCGATCGGTGGCGTCGTTGCATACCGGGATGCGGTAAGCCCGAATGGTGTCGGGTTCGACATCTCATGTGGCAACAAGGCCGCGCTCACGGATGTGATGGCAGACGACATCCGTGACGGCATGCCGAAGATCATGGATGAGGTCTTCGCGAAGATCGCTTTCGGCGTCGGCTCGGAGAGCGGTCGGGCAACCGATCACGAGCTATTCGACGATCCCGCGTGGGGCGTGAACCGCGACCTCGCAGCCAAGAAAGAGCGCTTCGCACGGCAGCTCGGCTCCGTGGGCTCTGGCAATCACTACGTCGACATATTCGAGGACGAGCAAGGCCGCGCCTGGGTCGGGGTCCACTTCG
>JALZGD010000083.1:0-8078 GCA_030861205.1 Actinomycetota bacterium | reverse complement strand
TCGGTTCGCGCGGGCTCGGACACACGATCTGTACCGGTTTCATGAACGTTGCGAAGGGCCACCGATGGGACGAACGGCCGCGCGGCGAATCGATGGAGGAACCACCTACCGTCATCAAACTCGGCAGCGCGCTCGGGGACGACTACTGGACGCTGATGGAGTTGGCCGGCCGCTTCGCATACGCCGGACGCGATCTGGTCGTGCAACAGGTGTGCGACATCATCGGGGCCAACATCGTCGACGAAGTGCACAACCACCACAACTTTGCCTGGCGCGAGAAGCACAACGGTGAAGACGTCATCGTCGTTCGTAAGGGAGCGACACCGGCGTTCCCGGGCCAGCGCGGCTTCGTCGAGGGCTCGATGGGAGACGACGCGGTGATCGTCGAAGGGGTGGCGCAGACAGACGAGCAGCAGAAGTCGCTTGCATCGACGGTTCACGGCGCCGGTCGCGTCATGTCGCGCCGCCAGGCCGCCGGGAAGATGCGATGGCGTCGAGGGCCGGACGGAAAGCGCCGGCGAGAGGTCGTTTCTCCCGGAAGGATCGCACCCGAAGAGATGCACGCGTGGGTGCGCAAGAAAGGGGTCGAGTTGCGCGGTGGTGGGCTCGACGAGGCCCCGCAGGCTTACCGCCGATTGTCAGACGTCTTGGACGAGCACGCGAGCACGATCAAGGTTCTGCACACGCTCAAGCCGATGGGCGTTGCGATGGCGGGGGCCGACGTGTTCGACCCCTACAAGGACTGAACGGGCTAGCCGACAGAACCTTCCATCTGCAGCTCGACCAGACGCTGGAGCTCGACCGCGTACTCGAGAGGAAGCTCCTTCGTGATCGGCTCGATGAACCCGCGAACGATCATCTGCATCGCTTCGCCTTCGGAGAGGCCGCGCGACATCAGATAGAAGAGCTGCTCGTCGGAGACTTTCGAGACCGTCGCTTCGTGGCTCACAGCAGCCGACTCTTCTTCGATCTCCATGTACGGGTAAGTGTCGGAGCGCGACTGGTCGTCGAGGATCAGCGCATCGCAGATCACGTGGCTCTTGGAATGGTCCGCGCCTTCTTCGACGCGCACGAGTCCCCGGTAGCCGGCGCGGCCCCCGTCCTTGCTGATCGACTTGGAAGTGATCGCGCTTTGCGTGTTCGCAGCCGCGTGGATGACCTTGCCACCCGCGTCCTGATGTTGACCCTCGCCGGCATAGGCGATCGACAGGATCTCGCCTCGTGCGTGCTCACCGAGCAGATACACGCTCGGGTACTTCATGGTCACCTTCGACCCGAGATTGCCGTCGACCCATTCCATGATGGCGCCGTCGTAAGCAGCGGCCCGCTTGGTCACGAGGTTGTAGACGTTGTTCGACCAGTTCTGGATCGTCGTGTAACGGGCGCGCCCGTCCTTCTTGATGATGATCTCGACGACGGCCGAGTGCAGCGAGTCGGACGAGTAGATGGGGGCCGAGCAACCTTCGACATAGTGAACCCAAGAGTTCTCGTCCACGATGATCAGCGTGCGTTCGAACTGGCCCATGTTCTCTTGATTGATGCGGAAGTACGCCTGCAGCGGGATCTCGACCTCGGTGTTCGGCGGCACGTAGATGAACGAACCGCCACTCCACACCGCTGAGTTCAGAGCAGAGAACTTGTTGTCGGCCGGCGGGATGATCGTGCCGAAGTACTGCTTGACGATGTCTTCGTGCTCGCGCAAGGCCGAGTCCATGTCCATGAACAGGATGCCGCGACGCTCGAGCTCTTCTTTCGTCTTGTGGTAGACGACCTCGGATTCGTACTGCGCCGAGACGCCGCCGAGAAAGTTCTTCTCGGCCTCGGGGATACCGAGCTTGTCCCACGTCGCCTTGATGTCGTCGGGCATGTCGTCCCACGACTTCACTTGGTTCGTTGGCTTGATGTAGTAGTAGATGTCGTCGAAGTCGATCCCCGACAGGTCCGCACCCCATGCCGGCATCGGCTTGCGATAGAAGATGTCGAGCGACTTGTGGCGGAACTTCCTCATCCAGTCGGGCTCGCCCTTCCGGTCCGACATCATGTCGATGACGTCGTGACTCAGGCCCTTCTGGGGCACCTCTTCGTAGGCAACGTCGTCGTGCCAGCCGTACTTGTACGAGCCCTTGAGCGCTCGGACGGCTTCGTTCTCTTCCTGAACCTTGATGTTCTCTGCTTCGGTCGCCACGAAAAGAGCCTCCAGAGTGCGTCGCCGGCGGAGCTTCGACCCTACCAGTTAGGTAGACCTAACTCCACCGTCCAAAACCCATTTGCCCTGCTCACAATGGCTAACGAGCGTAGGACTTCGGATGTTCCCGCGGTCAGCCGGGAGGACGCGTCGGAGCAGAGCGCGGGTCGGGTGGCGGCGCTGCGAGATCTACCTCGATGTCGTCCGGGACGTCTTCGTCATGGAATCCCGGCCCTCGGTTGAGGACCTCGAACGACTCGGCGTATGCGTAGCCATGCGGCTTGCCCTGCTCGGCCGTGAACTCTCGAACGAGTGCCTCGGTCGCGTCGGGGTCGCCGATCTGGCTCGCGTGGCAACGCAATGCGGCGATCTTCCGGTCGATCTGCTGCGATATGTCGACGACGTGCGGGCGCGCGCCCGGCCCCATGATCCACAGCTCCCTCAATCCGCGCCACGGCTCGAGGCCCTCGTCGAGGAACTCGGGGAAATGGCCCGGTGTCGTACCGGCAGTCAGCACGACGTCCATCGAAGCCTGCCCGATCGCCCGGTGGTCGGGGTGGTTCACGAACCAGCCCGCCACCGTGGGAGACGGATCCATCACGACGTAACGATGGGGCCGCGCGCTACGGAAAACGCGCGCGATGTCGCGACGGAGGTCAAGCGTGTACTTGACGTAGCCGTCTCGATAGTCGAGCCACACGATGTCTCTCGCTCCGACTACGTCGGCTGCGTCCTGCGATTCCCGCTTGCGCAGTTCCGAAAGCGCAGCTCCCATGAGAGATCGATCCTGCGTTCCGGTTGAACCGTCGGTCACGATGCAGTAGGTCACTTCGGCCCCCGCATCCACCCACGCAGCGACCGTGCCGGCACACGCGAACTCGATGTCGTCCGGATGCGCCGAAACCACCAGCGCTCTAAAAGTCGTCAAGATGTCGTGTGAAGGATCAAGACATCCGTCGGCGCGTGATGCGAGACACGATTAGGGACGTTGCCCAAAGAGAACCTCTTCGCCCCCGTCATGCCGACACTTCCGACGACAATCAGGTCGACCGACTCATCTCTTGCGACCTGGATCAATGTCTCAGCCGGGGGGCCCTCCACAGCTTTGCACTCGGCGTCGACTCCTAACTTCGATGCGTGCTCGACGGCCCGCTCGAGTACGTCTTGCGCTTGCGACGCGTCGGCAAGTCGCCACTTGAACTCGTCGGGGGTTGAACGCTGTGACCTCCCGCTGGACCATTGGTTCAACGGATCGTTCGGATCCGATCGCATCCGTTTCAGCTCGTCCTCGGTCGGCGGCTGGTATGCGGTGACGATCATCGGCTTGATCCCGAGATGCTTGGCGAGATCCGAGGCCATCTCGACGGCGCGCATGGCGGTTCCCGACCCGTCGGCTCCCACGAGGATCCCTCTGTAGTCGCCTACATGCTCCGGGGGCGGGCTGGTCTTGACGATCAACAGATCGCTCGTCGCGTGATGGGACACCTTGTTGGGGACGTTGCCCAACAGGAATCTCTTCGCGCCGCTCATCCCGACACTGCCAACGGCAAGCAGGGCAGAGTCGTGCTTCTCGGCCTCGTCGATCAGCACATCGACCGGAGGACCTTGCTTGACGACGACTTCCGCCTCGTAGTCGTCGGCGAGGTGCTGTAGCGGTTCGCCCGGGTCGCTCCCGGCATGAACGAGAAAGAGTTCGGCACCGAGTTTCTTCGCCAGGTTCGCCGCGCGATCCGTTGCGATCTGGGCGGTCGAAGAAAGATCCGTTCCGACGACGATCGACTTATACATCACGAGCTCCTTCGCTCTCGGCTGGTGATAGCGATCGGATAACTAGTGTGCAGCGAGCTACAGCAACGGCCTTGCCGTCGCCATCGGTCAGGTCGATGCCCCAGACGTGAAGCGACCTCCCCTTTCGGATCGGCACGGCCGTTGCCGTCAGCGTTCCGTCGCGTCGGGCGCGGAGGTGGCTGATGTTGAGCTCGACACCCACGGTGTATTCCCGCTCCGGATCGCAGTTCATGTAGGCGCCGATCGACGCGGCGCTTTCCGCGATGACGGCCGACGCGCCACCGTGAAGGATCCCGAAGGGTTGATGCACCTGGGGGCCGATATCCATCTCGAGGACGACCCTGTCCGGTCCCACCTCGACGGCACGAACGCCGAGCACGTCGTGGATCGTTCCGGCGGGATTCGTAAGGGCTTGGTCCACGGCGGGATGGTACTTCTGCCGCGTCGGCCACCGCGGGCGGACCGGCCTCTAGGCTCATCCGCATGAAGGACCCGATGGCGCGCGTTACGGCTTTCGTGGCCATGTCGACGCTCCTGGCCGGCTGCGCCGGTAACGCCGTTTCAGGCAATCCAGCTCCGCGAGCGTCGGGGCCGGAGCGCACCCTGACGATCCTTGCAGCGTCGTCTCTGACGAGCGCATTTAGCGCGCTCGCTCGTACCTACGAATCCGCGCACCCAGGGACGCGCGTAACGTTCAGCTTCGCAGGCTCAGACACGTTGGCATCACAGATCGTTCAGGGCGCGCCCGCCGATCTCTTTGCATCGGCGAGCCCGACACAGATGGACACCGTGGTGAAGCTCGGCAAGACCGACGGTGCCCCGCAAGAGTTCGCGACGAATCGCCTCGTGGTCGTGACCCCGCCCGACAACCCTGCGCACATCACGTCGATCGATGATCTCGCCAACGAGGGAACCACGGTCGTGCTTGCCGCGCCGGGCGTCCCGGCCGGCGATTACGCGCGAGAGGTCTTCCAGAAGCTCGGCATCTATCGTGCGGTCACCACCAACGTGGTGTCCAACGAATTGGACGACCAGAGCGTCCTCTCCAAGATCAGGCTCGGTGAAGCCGATGCCGGGGTGGTTTACGTGAGCGACCTCAGTGGCGGCGCAAAAGGGCAGGTGCACGCCGTCCGTATCCCCGCGAGCTCGAATGTCATCGCGACCTACGAGATCGCGCCGTTGAGCGCTGCATCCGATCCGGCAGATGCAAAGGCGTTCGAGGAATTCGTTCTATCGGATGAGGGCCGATCCACCCTGGTGAAGTTCGGATTCGGTGAGCACTAAGAAACGCGCGACGACGGATGTCGTGTTGATCGCCCTCGCGATCTCAGGCATCGCGTTCTTCGCCATCCCCTTGGCGGGCCTGCTGGTGAGGTCGCCGTGGTCGGAATTCGGGAATCAGCTACGCCGGACGACGACGCTCGACGCAGCGAAGCTGTCGATCGTCGTTTCGCTATCGGCCGTCGCGTTATCAACGGTGCTCGGTTTCCCCATCGCGTGGCTCTTGGCTCGCTCGAGAGCTCGCGGCACGAGATTGCTACGAGGGATCGTCCTGATCCCGATGATCCTTCCTCCGGTCGTCGGCGGGATCGCATTGTTCACGGCCTTCGGTCGCAACGGGTTATTGGGGAACGCTCTTCAGATCGTCGGCGTATCGCTCCCCTTCACGACGGGGGCTGCGGTCGTCGCCGCGACCTTCGTCTCGGCACCCTTTCTCATCATCACCGTCGAGGCAGGTCTGCACGCCGTCGATCAGGGGCTGGAAGACGCCGCGGCGACGTTGGGGGCCGGGCGGCTCGCCGTTCTACGAACCGTGACGATCCCGGCGATCCGGCCCGCACTGATGGGGGGCCTCGCGCTGTGCTGGGCGCGAGCCCTCGGTGAGTTTGGCGCCACGATCACATTCGCCGGCAACTTCCAAGGACGCACGCAAACGCTTCCGCTCGACATCTATCAGACGCTGCAGACCGACCCCCAAGGCGCCGTGATGCTGAGCGTCATCCTGTTGGCAGCGGCAGTCGCGATCTTCGTTGCGCTGCGCGGAAGGCTGCGCTTCGGATGACAGCCGGGCTTAGTGCGCATGTGGTCGTGGATCGCGAGGCAAAGACCGTCGATGTCGATGTCACGTTCCCGAGGTCGACGACGACCGCGGTGCTAGGTCCGAACGGAGCAGGGAAATCGACTTTCGTGTCCGCGCTGGCGGGGCTGGTCGAGCTTCGAGAGGGGCAGATCAGCGTGGACGGCGATCTATGGGAGGACACGAGCACGGGGCGGCACGTGGAGCCTCGACGGCGAAACGTCGGTGTGATGTTCCAGCGCCTGAACCTTTTCCCGTGGCTCGACGCGGCTGACAACGTCGCGTATCCGCTGAGACGAAAGGGAACTCCGCGTGGAGAGGCGCGCAGTCGGGCGCGCGAGCTCCTCGAAGATCTAGGCCTCGGAACCGCCGCGGGTCGGAGACCTCTCGAGTTGTCCGGCGGCGAGGCCAAACGGGTAGCACTGGCACGAGCGATCGTCACACGGCCGTCCGTCCTGCTGCTGGACGAGCCACTGTCCGAACTGGACGCGACGACTCGCACAGAGGTGCGTCATCTCCTTGGCGAATATCTGCGTGCTTTCGAGGGCGTTGCGATAGTCGTCTCGCACGACTACCTCGACGCGGCGGCACTCGCCGATTCCGTCGTCGTTCTCGAGGAAGGTCGCGTGTCACAAAGCGGCACGTTCGACGATCTCGCGGCCCGGCCCCAGACTCGATACGTCGCTGACCTACGCGGAACGAATCTCTATCGCGGGAACGGTGAAGGAACGTCGGTACGCGTCGGGAACACGACGGTCGTCGTCGCGGACGAGGCTCCGAGCACCGCACTCGTTGCCATCGACCCGAGGGCCGTCGCACTGCATCTCGACGAGCCCAAGGGGTCAGCTCGCAACGCGTGGTTGCTCTCGGTCTCTGCGATCGAGCCATCCGGTTGCGCCGCTCGGATCATCCTGCGGGGCGACATCGACATCGTTGCCGAAGTAACTCCGGGATCCGTTGTCGATCTCGCTTTGGAACCGGGCCGGGCCGTGTGGGCATCCGTGAAGGCGACGGAGATCTCGGTCTATCCAGCGTGACCTAGCCTCGGGGCAAAGAGGACGTGTCGACTACTTCGAAGTTCTTCCCCAAGACGCGACCGATCGTGTGCAGCTTGTCGTTGTCCCAATGTCTGTTCGGTGCTCCGGAGATGTACCAATCGGACCCGTTGTCCGCAACGATCATCCCGTAACGCTTGAGCGCGATCAGGATCACCCGAGCCTGACGCCGGAACTCCGAGACGTCGAAGCCTTTCTTCAAGCGCAAGCGTTGCCCCATCGCCGGAAGACTGCGATCGGTCAAGTCCGAAGCGAAGTGCCGCGCCGGATAGATGTACTTGCGGCGCGTCTGCGACACCGTGAAGCGAAGGGCGTGATGGATCGCGCCACTCGTCACCTCGTCCCAACGCGCGAGGCCGGGAAGGATCGGAAGTCCCGCGGCGTCGGCCGAAGTCCACCCTTTGGGGCGCAGGTCGTTCGAATTGAGGTCCCACGTTGCTCCCGACCCTGCGCGCCAGCGCGTTCCGCCGTCGCGGGGATGTGCGTCGTACAGCTCGTACAGCTTGCAGCGCGCGCGGTCGACGACGATCACGTGACGATCGCCCGCCGATCTGCGCCCGCCTTCGATCGGCGCGTCCTTCGGGATCGGGTAGGGGCCCGGATCCGACTCGCTCGCGTAGTGGAAGTGAACGGGAACCTTCTTCTGGTCTCCCGGCACAGTCGTGAACGGAATGCCGATCGGGCCGCCGTTGTACTTGCCCGATCCGAAGTCGGGATGGAGGCCGGTGGACAAACCGATCGATCTGACGATCGCTTGAGAGTTTCCGACCACGGGGAGTTTGTCGACGCGCAGGTTCCACTGATTGTCCGCAGGGAAGATTGGGCACTTCGGCGCGCTCGGAAGGGGCCGGCCGTCGACGGCAAGCGGGAACAAGACGAGCGCAGCAACGATCCCGCCGAGGGCGTAGTGGAGAGAATGGGTTTTGCCGATCACCTCTCCAGCCAATCGACACGAACCAGAGATCCCTTGATC
>JALZGD010000268.1:2456-3216 GCA_030861205.1 Actinomycetota bacterium | reverse complement strand
CTGTATGTGTCATAGCCGTTCGGAAGAGTGGCATCAAAAAGAAGCTTTCCGGCCTCATCGAATTCCGATACGCGGCCGAGCTGCCCCCATCCGACAAAAGTGTGAGATTGCGGCAACGCTTCCGCGTTTCCTTGGGACCCCGCGGAGAGCTTGTCGGGATGAGTTATCGACTTTTGCAGAGTCGCCGTCTTGCTCTGTTCGTTCAGATGGATCCACAGGACTCGGGACTGTCCGGCAGAAGACGTCCCGTTTGACGCATTATCGAAGATGCGGACCGTGTTGCGACCCGCAGCCATGGCGTTGTGCTGCCACGAGAATCTGGTCCCTTTACCCATCTTGAAGTCACTGCTCTTGCCACCCAGCCGCCAGATGATGGCTCCGGTCTGGCGATCGATCTTGTAGATCGTCGAGGTGTGGCGGGCCGAAACGAGCAGGTTGCCGTCGTCTGCAAGTTGAACCGAGTTGATGTGAAAGTAGTCGTAAGGAGTCGCGTTGCCGACTGCATCAACGGCGGGCGGAGACTGATAGCTCTGGTCCAACCCGACGTGATCGAGGCTGTGCCACGTAAACAAGACCTCACCCGTGGCCACATCGATCTCTTGGACGATGCAGTCGAGCACCTGACCGTTCGTGGGTCCCCCGAGGGGAGACAAGTCGTAGGGGACCGCATGGTAGATGTCGATCAAGGCTGTGCCCTGCGGCGTGAGAGTGAACTCATGACCGTCCGCTTGATAGCCGCCTCCCGCCTTAACCGTAGCCA
>JALZGD010000268.1:0-2357 GCA_030861205.1 Actinomycetota bacterium | reverse complement strand
CGAACACATAACCCGGACTGTCCTTGGGGCTGCGCGCGACGACCGTGATCGGCGGTGGGGAAGACAGGGGCCCCGGCGGGGTGCCAGTGGTTGCTGCCAAGCTCGGGGTCGTGGTGACGATCGAGGTGGCCAACGCGCTCAGCGCTATGACGGTTCCGATCCGGTTGCGAGTTGAAACCGGCAGCTTCGGGTGCTTCGAGATGTTGTCGCGAGGCCGCGATGTCTTGATGGCGCCCATGGGGCGTCTCCTTTCGATCGACCAACTGGGATGGTCTCCAGTGCAGCTGGTCGACCGAGGACACTCTTATAACACTCTCATAGCACTCTAACGGGCGATTCTTCCCATTTCGTGGCCGCGTCCAGCTCCCTCTCTGGTCGACTCCACGGCGTGTAGGAGGAACCCTCCCTCCGTCGAATCTCTAGGCATGGCTCGTTACCTGCGCATCGTGGTCGCGCTTGGCGCCCTCGCTTCGATGGCGGGTGGCGGCGCTGTCCCGGCTGCCCACGTCGCGGTCGAGTCGCCGATCCACACTGCCCGGATCATCGCTCCCCATCCCGGTGACTTCCCCGGCCCGCAGCCGTTCGGAACGATCGGCGCGACCAAGGCCGGTCCGACTAACAAGAACGTCCGCGTGAACAACGCCGCACGCGAAGGCCAGCTCGCCGGGTGCAACGTGCAGAGCGAGACCTCTCTCGCGTCGTACCAAGACACGGTCCTCGTCGGGTTCAACGACGCGCAACAGTGCAAGGACACTTTTGTCTCGAGCGGCGATCCGATCACCTGGACGGGTCTGTCGGTTTCGACGGACGGCGGCAAATCGTTCAAGGACGTCGGCCCTGTCGTTCCCAACGGTGACATCGTGAATCTGTGGGGCGATCCCGCGCTCGCCGTCGACACCACCGGCAAAGACGCAGGCACGTTCTATCTGGCGTCGCTCGCCGATCGGTCGTCGGGAAGCTCGACGGTCTCGACGATCGGTGTAGGTGTGTCGCACGACTCCGGCAAGACGTTCAAGTGGTACGACGCGGCCCCCACGTCGCTGGCTGCCGACTTCCAAGACAAGGAGTGGATAACCGTCGACAACAGCGGCGGCCCGACCGACGGCTACGTCTACCTGACGTGGACCGACTTCGGAGGCACGACCGATCTGCACTTCGCGCGCTCTACCGACGGGGGGCGCACGTGGTCGAAGCCCGTCGTCCTGTCGAAGGCGGGTGGGACTGCGTCGCGTCCGGTCGTCGGCCCCGACGGCGAGCTATATGTCGTGTGGGAAGAGGGCGCGTTCGACGCGCCGCTCAACTCACCCGCTTCGCTGCGTGACGGGCGGATCGTGATGGCGCGCTCGACGAATGCGGGAGAGTCGTTCTCGACCCCGGCGCCGGTCGCGAAGGTGACTGTGCCGGGCCGTAGCAGCGCATGCCCAACGCCGCGCGACGTTCTGAACGGCGACATGAGGACGTGGTCGGACCCCTCGATCGCGGTCGACACCTTCGGTTCGTCCAACCCCCGCGCAGCCGATTACAACCCGTACCGGGGAACCGTGTACGTGACGTTCGAGACGCACGGGAGCGGCGCCGACATGGCGGACGTCTTCCTGACGACGCTGCCCGGCGGACGCGGCAAGTGGACCAAGCCTCAGAACCTGTCGCGCGACGGCACCACGACCGACCAGTTCCTTGCCGAGGTCGCCGCGACCGGGCCCGGCAGGTTCGCCGCAACCTGGACGGACCGTCGTGGAGACGCGGTCGCGAACCGCTTGATGGCGCAGTGGGCGACGACGGGGTCGAAGGGCGGCGCGGTCCTGGACAAGCCTGTGCAGCTCTCGGACGTGGACTTCCCGCCGCCGCTCACGAACCCCAACTCCGATGTTGCGGTAGCCACCTGCTACGCCGGGGATTACAACGGCTTGTTTGCAGCACCGGGTCAGCCGGCGGTTGCTTCGTGGGGCGACGATCGCGACTCGATCGTGGTCCAGGGGTACCAGGGGGCCGCGATCCCCGACCCGAACGTGTACTTCTCGCGCATCCCGTAGCTCAGCTACAGCACGCGCTCCCCGAGAACCCCCGATAACGCCGCTTCCCGCTTAAAGGCCGCATCGCGGGTTACCGTGATTCGGCTCTGCGGAGTCAGTGACGGAGATCCAACGTCTAGGAAAGGCGGTTCGGATGTCTCAGGGCACGACCGGCATCACGGTAAAGACCGGGTTCAACTTCCTGCAGTTCATCTTGTTCTTCTTCCAGCCGACCGTCGTCATCGACGGAAACGCTCAGAAAGTGAAGTGGGGCGAGCAGTTCTATCCGACGACGGCCGGCCAGCACACCGTCGCGGTCTTCTTCAGATACCTGTTCGTCAAAGA
>JALZGD010000267.1 GCA_030861205.1 Actinomycetota bacterium | reverse complement strand
AGCGTACTGCTATCTCTTATACGGTCCGTGCTGCGATTCGGTTCAATGCAACTAGGCATGAAGCGAAACAAAGAACGTCGAGTATTGGGCCCGGGATAGCGCTAGGCACGAGCCGAAGGTCGCGAGGCGGCGCGCTCGGCCCGGAGTGCGCGAAGCAAGGAGTTCGGCCGAGGACCGGACAGCTTGCGTAGCGTCACATGAGAACAGGAGGGTTCATGGCCGGCTGGGGCGACGATCCGGAACTCGAACGGTTGCGTTCTCTCATCGATGACGGTTGGGAGGTCGTAGAGATAACGGAGGACCCGGGGGCCGCGGGGGGACCGTCAGACACCGTGAAGCTCGCCAAGGACGGCGAAACGACGGAATGCACGTCCGACCATCTCGCTTTCCATCGCTACGTCGAGGGCCTGCGCGAAGAGAGCTAACGCGTACGGCGCCCTTGCCGCTGTAGGGCGAACGTCGCCCGCGGATCCGTCGCCGACGGATCGCCCGCGTAGAACACCCCGAACTTGTACGCGGCAGCTCCGATGGTTCCGGCGATCCCCGCTAGACGTCGCACCGTCCCCGACCGCCGGGATGTGAGCGACAACAACGCTGCAGTCATCGCCGCGGCCCGAGCTGCCTTCAACAGAGCTTTCGGTCGTGGGGCGTCCAGCGCCTTACCGACCTCGCGAACGCGCCTCGCACGTTTCTCGACGACTGCGGTCGTGATTGCTTCGGAGACTTTTGCAGCGACTGCGAAGGCGCGCACGACCGAAGCCTCGCGTTCGCGCAGTTCCATGAGCTCCAGCGCCGACGCGGCGGATACGGCTCCCGAAGCGACGAAAGATGCGGGCAGGGCGCTGCCCATCTCTTCCCACACGGGGACTGCAGTGTTCGCCAACAGCACTCCCGGATATCCGGTGATCGGAAGACCCATCGCGCCCGACCACATCCCGGCCAAGTCGGCGATGGTGCCGTTCGAGCACGCGGCGACCGCGGCGGCCGGCGTTGCTGCCGCTAGAAGCCAGGAGCCGACGTTCAAAGGAGACGTCGGTCGGAACACTCGGAGCATGTTCAAGAAGCGACCGGGCCTGCCTAGGTCGTAGACGAGCAAGATGCCGCCGATGCCGAGCCCCATCGCGCTGATCACCCTGCATCTCTTGATCAGGCCGGATAGCTGGTCGCCGTCTATCGCTCGAGCGGCGGCTCCAAGGGCGGCCGCGCCTCCCGCCGCTCCACCGACCACCATGTACGCGGGAACCGCCCATATCCATACCGGTTTCTTGATCGTCGGCCGGTCGTAATAAGTGGTGTCGCTGGGATCCGCCGACCCCGACCAGACGGTGTAGTCGACCCCGCCTTCACTCGGCGGCCGCTCTGGAGCTCGCTGCTGAGCTCCCTCTGCCGAGACCTCTGCGAGTGACTGGTCGAGATTGCGGCCGTCACCCACATCGGGTCGCGTGCGATCGATCGTCACCGCGCTCTGCCGAACAGCACCGAACCGATCGCTGCGGCCCCCAGCGCGAGGCATGCGGCGGCCATCGAAGCCCACGTCGCCGGGGCCCGCTTCGTAGGAACCACGGGGTCCGGTGGCAGGTTGTAGACCTCCGGTTCGTCGACCAATAAGAAGAACGCATTCAGCCCTTCGGTGCCGGGCTGGCTCGTCTCGTCGACTCCGTAGAGGTAGGCCTCGGTCATGCCCTTCGAGTGGAGGTGCTCGACGCGCGCTCGAGCCGTCTCCTTGAGGTCATCGACATCGCCGAAGAGGATCGAATCCGTCGGGCAGGCTTTCGCGCAGGCCGGCTCCATCCCGTCCTGAAGCCGGTCGTAACAGAGCGTGCATTTCCATGCCCGGCCGTCGTCCTCGCGGCGGTCGATCACGCCGAATGGGCACCCGACAACGCAATAACCGCAACCGTTGCAGATGTCCGGTTGCACGTAAACGGAGTCGAATTCGGTTCGCACGATCGCTCCCGTCGGGCACGCCTCGAGGCAGCCGGCACGCTGGCAGTGCTTGCAGACGTCCGACATCAACAGCCACGAGAACTGTCCGAGACCGCTTTCTTGGCCGGACAGCGCGACCGGCCGTTCGATGAATGCGACGTGGCGCCATGTCGAGGCAGACAGGTCGACGGTGTTGTCGTACGACATCCCGGTGAAGAAGAGCCCGTCATCGGGCAGTTGGTTCCACTGTTTGCATGCGACCTCGCAGGCCTTACAGCCGATGCACACAGTTGTGTCGGTGAAGAACCCCTTAGCCACGGCTCTGATACCTCACGTCTGCTCACCTTCTTGCATCGATGTTGTTTCAACGCCATGGGCGCCTTCGGCGCGATGTCTAGCCTGCGGGAGATCGCGATCGATGTCCGGCGACGCGGGGACGGTCGCGAGAGGGCCGCTCGTCGCGGCACGCCGCATCTTCGAGCGACGACCGGGCTCGATGTTGCCGCTGAGTGCCTTCGACTCCTGGATCGAGGTGTTCGGGTCGGCTACGAACGAGACGAGCTCGTTCACGGTGTCGCCTCGCGACAAGCCCTTGCTTCCCCAGTGATAGGGGAGCCCGATCTGATGGATGGTGCGACCTTTGATCTTCAGCTTGGGCACGCGGGGTGACACCAGCACTCTCGCCTCGATCTCACCGCGCGCGGTGGTGATCGTCGCCCACCCGCCGTTCGTAAGACCTCTTTCGGCCGCGAGCTCGGGAGACACCTCGCAGAACATCTCGGGCTGGAGCTCGGAAAGCCACGACAGCCATCGAGTCATCCCTCCGGCCGTGTGGTGTTCCGTCACGCGATAGGTCGTGATGGCGTAAGGGAAACGTTCGTCGGAGAACGCGCGGTGGTAGGGGTTGTCACGACGGTGCCATTGCATCCTTGCCGGGTTGCATTGCTGCGCATACAGAAGGTTCTCGACTACCGATTCCTGCGGCTCGTAATGAGTCGGCAGCGGTCCGTCCAAGAGACCGTTCGGAGCGAACAGCCATCCTTTGCCGTCGGCTTGCATGATGAATGGGTCGGTTCCGCCGAGGGTGTCGACCCCGTGCGCGTCCTCGGGCGCTCTGTAGTCGGGCGGGCGCTCCTCGATGAAGTCGGGGACGTCTTCGCCGACCCACTTGCTCTGCGAGGCGTCCCACCAGACGTAGCGTTTACGTTCGGACCACGGATCTCCGTTCGGATCCGCTGACGCCCGGTTGTACATGATTCGGCGATTGGCGGGCCACGCCCATCCCCACTC
>JALZGD010000082.1:3919-9262 GCA_030861205.1 Actinomycetota bacterium | reverse complement strand
TCGACGTGAAGGCGAGCGCCCTCTTGGCCGAGCTATCCGACCGCGTGGCGCGTCGGGAGCTCGATCCATACGCAGCGGCGGCTCAGGTCGGCGAGGCGGTGACGCGGGACCGTTAGTCGCCGCCGTTAGGCTCGATCCGTGACCGAGCTCTTGGTGGCGATACCCCTCGGCGCGGCGGCCGGGGTCCTTTCAGGGATGTTCGGCATCGGCGGTGGAGTGATCATCGTGCCGGCATTGATCCTGATCCTCGGTTTCGAGCCGAAGACCGCAACCGGGACATCCCTTGCAGCCCTGCTCTTACCGGTGGCTGTGTTTGCCGTCATCTCCTATGCGCGCGCAGGTCACGTGAACTTCAAAGTTGCGATCCCTCTGGCGGTCTGCCTCGCTGTAGCGGCCCCCTTCGGTGCCAAGATCGCGTTGTCTCTGTCGAATAAGACGCTCGCCCAGGCATTCGGGGTGTTTCTCGCCGTCGTTGCCGTGCGTCTGATCGTTTTCCCGCCGAAGACGTAGGCACCGTTTGGGCTGCTCGCGGCCGTTAAACTGGTAAGCCATGGCCGAAAGCGACCCCCGAACCCTGGACGAGATCTGGCGCGAGCGATTCGCGCAGGCGAAGCTGCGCGATGACGTCGACTTCGACACGCTGTCGAGTGTTCCGCTGGAGCCGCTATACGGGCCCGACTGTGATGTCGATCCCGAGATCGGCGTCCCCGGCGAGTACCCGTATACGCGCGGCATCTACCCGACCGGCTACCGAGGGCGGCTGTGGACGATGCGCCAGTTCGCGGGGTTCGGCAATCCCGAGCAGACGAACGAGCGCTACAAGTTCCTCCTGGAGCACGGTCAAACCGGGCTCAGCGTTGCGTTCGACATGCCGACCTTGATGGGGCGCGATTCGGACGACCCACATTCGCTCGGCGAGGTCGGCCGCTGCGGCGTGGCCGTCGACTCGCTGGCGGACATGGAGATCCTCTTCAAGGACATCGACCTCGAAGCGATCACGACATCCATGACGATCTCGGGCCCGGCCCCCATGTTGTTCGCGATGTACATCGCGGCCGCGGAGAACCAAGGAGCCGACGTATCGAAGCTCGGGGGCACATGCCAGACGGACATCCTCAAGGAGTACATCGCCCAGAAGGAGTGGCTCTTCCCACCGGAGCCCCATCTGCGGTTAACGGCCGACATGATGGAGTTCTGCGTCGACCGCGTGCCGAAGTACCACCCATTGTCGATCTCGGGCTACCACATCCGCGAGGCGGGCTCGACTGCCGTCCAGGAGCTCGCGTTCACCATCGCGTCAGGTTTCGCGCACGTCGAGCTCGGCAACCGCCACGGTCTGGACGTCGACGATTTCGCCCCAGGGCTCTCGTTCTTCTTCAACTCGCACATCGACTTCTTCGAGGAGATCGCCAAGTTCCGCGCCGCTCGGAAGATCTGGGCGCGCTGGATGCGCGAGCGCTACGGCGCGAAGAAAGAGCGGTCGTTGACGCTCAAGTTCCACACTCAGACTGCGGGATGCTCGTTGACGGCGCAGCAGCCGTACAACAACGTCGTCCGCACGGCAACGGAAGCGCTGGCTGCGGTGCTCGGTGGAACCCAGTCGCTCCACACGAACTCTTTAGACGAGGTGCTCGCCCTGCCGACCGACGAATCCGTCGAGATCGCGCTTCGCACGCAACAAGTCATCGGATACGAGACGGGCGTGACGAACGTGATCGATCCCTTGGGCGGGTCGTGGTTCATCGAGGAGCTCACCAAACAGACCGAAGACGCCGCGGAGGAGTACTTCGCCAAGATCGACGAGCTCGGCAACGGCTCGATCCTCGACGGCATGCTCGTCGGTATCGAGCAGGGTTATTTCCAGAAGGAGATCGCGGACGCGGCGTTCAGGTACCAGCAGCTGCTCGAGCGAGGCAAGAAAGTGATCGTGGGGGTCAATCGCTTCACACGCTCGGTCCAGGAGGGGCCGGAAGTCCTCGTCATCACTCCCGAGATCGAAGAGAAGCAGAAGAAGGCCGTCGCGGAGGTCCGCGCCAACCGCGACACCAAGGTCGCAGAAGACGCGATCCAGGCATTGCGGGATATGGCCCACGACGAGTCGCAGAACTCGGTCCCCGTTTTGATCGAGGCGTCCAAGGCGTACGTGACGCTCGGAGAGATGGTCGAGACCCTCAAGCAAGAGTGGGGGATCTACCGGGAGCCGCCCGCTTTCTAGGGCCGGGCTCGGCCGGTGATGGTGCCGAATCCCTAGTTATCGGCGCCTGGAGCAAAGACCTTTAGTACGTACTTCCGGAAATTCGCTTGACCACACGTCCTTGCATGACTGGTAATACCTGGAAATACACCAGATTGCAAGGGGATCGTGATGAAGCGGCAGGCAGGCATCGTTCTCGCAGGGGCATTGGTTGCACTAGCGGTGGTCCAATCGGCGGCAAGCGCTGCCCCCGCAGGGCTATCGAGCTTTTCCCTCCAGACCGCTTCGGTCGTGACCCCGCAGACCTCGGGGTGCTCGTTCGACATCGTCGTGACGGGGCTCGACCAGGTCAGCGTCCAGACGACTTACGACCGCTCGGGTAACCCCATCAAGCTCGTGCAGCGCATCGATTACACGGGGACGCAGACGGCGAAGAGCGTCTCGCTCGACGTCTCCGAGCACGCCGTCGTGACGGTCGACTTGGTCGCCGGCACGGAGACCGTGACGGGCGAGCAACTGAAGGTGTCGCCCGCAAAGGGGGCGCCGGTGCTGCTTGGCGTCGGCCGCATCGTGACCGACCAGAACGGCAACCGGGTCGAGCACGGGTGGCAACCAACTTCTCAAGACACAGCCCGTTACTGCGCAGCATTCGGAAACTAGGAGGTTCACCGTGAGACCACGCAAAGACTGCCGCTTCGGGCTGCGCCGGCACGACTCCGTGCTTCGTCGGGACCGCCAGCCGCGGGTGTGGAAGTGCCCGGATCGAACGATCCGACTCGACGATGTGGGAACGGATTCTTCGTCACGTGGTTTCATCGAAGTGACGAAGGAGGTTGAAAGTGACCACAAGGATTCAGAAGACCGACGAGGACTGGCGTAAAGACCTTTCGGAAGAGGCATATGCCGTTCTGCGCAGGGCCGCAACCGAGCCGCCCTTCACCGGCAAGTACACGTACAACCACGACGACGGCATATATCGGTGCGGTGGGTGTGGAGCCGAGCTGTTCTCGTCCGATGCGAAGTTCGATTCGGGGAGCGGGTGGCCGAGCTTCACCGAGCCGGCGAACGTAAAGAACATCGAGCTCAAAGACGACGACAGCCACGGCATGCATCGCGTCGAGGTGAACTGCGCGGTGTGCGGAGGCCATCTCGGGCACGTCTTCGATGACGGGCCCGGCCCCACCGGCAAGCGCTTCTGCATCAATTCCTGCGCATTGGACTTCGACGCAACGGACTAGCTACAGACCGCGGCCCCCACGGATGATGCGGTAACCGATCACGCCGGCGACCAGCGCAAGGACGATCCCGATGATCGCTCCCGCGGTTTGGTAGGGGTCCGCGGGTGGAGCCTGCAACGTCGTCACCGACGGCGTGGGCAGCGGTGAAGAAGTCACCGTGACCAATATCCCCAGCAACATCTCTATGCGCGCGCTGCTGCAGGCGGAGGCAACCGCCACGACGACGTCGCGCCCGGCGGATCGACCAGACCGGCTTCTCCGAGCACTTCCAGGAAGTTACGCACGACTCGTGCCGTCACGCCCCAGATGACATGGTCATCCCACACCCACGCTTCCGTCGGGTATGTCCGGCCCCCGTGCTCGAAGCCCGCCTCGGCGCGGATGTCGTCGGTCAGCCGCGCGAGAGGGACTACGAGCACCTCCGCGACCTCATGAGGGTTTGGGCGCAGCGGAGGCATCTCTTCGAGCCATCCGACAAAGGGCGTCACCGTGAAGCCAGACACGAACGTAGGAAATGTGTCGAGCTCTCCGATCATGCGTACCAGTGAGGGATCCAGCCCGATCTCTTCGCAACTCTCGCGTAGTGCGGCGTCGACAGGTGACTCACCCGGATCGAGCGAGCCGCCGGGGAACGAGATCTGCCCGCTGTGCGAGCGCAGGGTCTCGGTGCGTAGCGTGAAGATCAAAGAGGTTTCGGGGTTGCCGACGACAGGGATCAGAACCGCCGCGGCTCGCGACCCCTCAGCGGATTGGCGCTTCGGCGTGCGAGCGGCGAGCGCGTGTTTAAGCCGCTGCTCGAGATCGCTCATCGACGTCTCATCGTAGCCTTGGCGCTCGATCGATCTGAACGGGGAGGAGCGATGGGCGAGTTCGTGAACATCGACCGATCTGGCGGCGCGGTCGCGACGATCAGGCTCGACCGCCCGAAGGTCAATGCACTCAACCGACAGGTGTCGATGGAGATCGGTGCAGCAGTCGATGAGCTGCGGCAGGATGAATCGACCCGCGCGGTCATCGTGTACGGCGGCGAGAAAGTCTTCGCTGCCGGTGCGGACATCAAAGAGATGAACGAGCTCGACCCGGTTGCGATCTACCGCTACATCTCGTTGTTCCAGGACGTCTTCACGCGGCTCGAGCAGTTACCTCAGATCACGATCGCCGCGATCAATGGCTACGCGTTGGGAGGCGGCTGTGAGCTCGCGCTGGCGTGCGACTTCAGGATCTGCTCTCCGACGGCGCAGCTGGGCCAGCCAGAGATATTGCTAGGTGTCATCCCGGGCGCCGGCGGCACGCAGCGACTCCCACGTCTCGTCGGCGTGGGGCGTGCGAAAGACATCATCTATTCCGGTCGGTTCGTGGCGGCAGACGAAGCTCTTCAGATCGGGCTCGTGAGCGAGATCGCAGAGGGGGACGTGTTCGAGCGCGCGCTCGAGATAGCTACGCGCTACGCAGCCGGTCCGTCCGTTGCATTGCTCGCCGCGAAGCAGGCGATCCAGAACGGCATGGAAGTCGATCTCGCCAATGGGCTACTGATAGAGCGTCAAGGCTTCGCGGCTTTGTTCGCGTCGGAGGATCAGAAGATCGGGATGGAAAGCTTCGTCGAGCACGGCCCGGGCAAAGCGAAGTTCGTCGGCCGCTAACCTCCGCCCGACGAGCCCAAGCCCAAGGCATTCAACTCTTTGATCGCGGCATCGAGTTCGTGGGGCCCTTTCGCGGTCGACATCGTCGACGTGAGGACTTTGATCCACGGTTTGCTCGAGGTCTTCATCTTGTCGATGGTCGAGCGGAGGTCTGTCGCAAAGTCGTGCAGCGCCGTCACCAGGTGATCGTTCGCATCGCTGGCCTTCGTCGGCGGCGTGATCCCCGACAGATCGTCGGCCGCGGAGTCGAGCGCGTCCGCCCATGAATCGA
>JALZGD010000082.1:1647-3740 GCA_030861205.1 Actinomycetota bacterium | reverse complement strand
CATTGCGCGCCGCTTGTTCGGCAGTCGTCACTTTAGTTTCGGCCGCGCTGAGTGCTTGGTTGTAGCTCTGGTCCGAAAGCGCGCTCGCGGTCGGGCGGTTGGTATCGGCGGTGCTCCCAGCGTCGGATCCGCCGCACGCGCTACCCAGTAGGGTCGCGATAGCGGCAGCCGCGGCCAAGACCAACGCGGGCCTCTTCATCATCTTGTCCTTTCGGAGAGTGATCGGGGATCAGCGAGAACCCGCGGAAAGCGGACGTGACTCACTCGCATTGTCCCCTACCGCGGTCTGGTCCTCCGCCATTTGAGGATCCAGCCCGATGAGTCGCTGCAGCGTGAAGTGCAAGATGTCTCGCCACCGCTCGATCGGGACGTTCATTAGACAGACACCGTCGGCCGCGGCGGTGTATGTGTCTACGGCCATATCGAGGTCTTGTTCCGAAACGTAAGGCCGCAGAGATTTTGCGAGCATGGCTCGCAGGTGCGAGTGAAAGCTCGCGGCGAAATCGGCAACGACTTCGGAGCTTTGCGCTCGGTCTTCGATTGCCGCCCGTAGCTCCCATATGTCGCGCAGCTGCTCGGTGAACCACACGATGCGGTCGATCACCGACGGGCCCCCATCCGCTTTGCGGGCCCTGATGTCGTCGAACATCTGCTGAAGCGCGGCGACGAACAGATGGTCTTTCGACGGGAAATACCAGTAGATCGTGTTCTGCGCGACGCCCAGTTCCCGAGCGATGCCGATCACCGATAGCTGCTCGTAGCCGCCGTCGCGTAGACGCGCGATGGCCGCGGCGACGATCTCGCCGACCTTCTCGTCTCGCTCCCGCCCGGGCCGCGCCTTGGGCACTGTTGCCTCCTTGACACCCTCTCAAGGGCGCGTCTATGATTCTTGAGAACGTCTCAAGGATAGCGACGGGAGGCGGCAGCGACAAGTCTTCCGGCGGGCAAGGAGGAAGAGATGGCTTCGATCAACGCCACAGCGGGCCCGAGCGACGGGCGGCCGCCCCTGGCCGTCGTCGACGCTTCGTGGAGCGGCGCCGCGCACGGGAGACTCCACCGGCTGGCGGCTCGTCTGCTCGATCGAGCGACGCTCGCGATGACCCGTGATCGGCAGAGAGCCGAGCTCGGCGCGCTGCGAGCAAGCACAGACGTCGGCCGCGACACCGGGGCTCGCTGCTGACGACCTTCAGACGGCCCCCGAGAGGTTTGGGTGCTCGGCCAGCTGGTATGTTCTGAGGGCGGTGCTTGCAATAGCAAGCACCCAATTTGCCCAAGTCAGCGGCACGAGCCAAACCAGGAGGGTCCGTGAACATCGCGGTATGTGTGAAGCACATCCCCGACCCAAACCTGCCGGGCGAGATGGACGGCGATCGCCTCAAGCGCAGTGGGGTCCAGGGGGTGCTCGACCCGGGGGATGAGTTCGGGGTCGAGGCTGGCCTCCAGCTGAAAGAGGCGAGCGACGGAGAAGTAACGCTGGTTTCGATGGGCCCCGCGGAGGCTCAGGAAGCCGTCAAGCGAGGGCTGTCGATGGGCGCCGACAAGGGCGTCCTGGTCACCGACGATCAACTAAAGGGAGCCGACGCGCTCGTTACGGCCCGCGTCCTCGCCGCCGCCATCCAACGAGGCAACTTCGATCTCGTGATCGCAGGTGTCGAATCGACCGACGGCTACACCGGGACGATGGCGTCCACGCTTGCCGAGTTCCTCGATCTTCCGCAGGTCACTTTCGCGAAGTCGATCGAAGCGACGGCTGATTCGATCAAGGTCAATCGTCAAACCGCGGACGGGTATCACGTGATCGAGTGCGCGCTTCCGGCATTGATCACGGTGACGGCCGGAGTGAACGAGCCTCGCTATGCATCGTTCAAGGGGATCATGGCCGCAAAGAAGAAACCGGTCGAGCAGTTGTCCCTGTCGGATCTCGGGCTGGCCGGCGATGAGGTCGCGATCAAGCAAACAGTTGCGAACCAATCGCCTGCCGAGGAACGCAAGGCCGGTGAGGTGATCCAGGACGACGGCACGGCGGCAGCACGCATCGCCGATTTCCTGCAGGAAGCGAAGGTGATCTGACGATGGCGACTTGGGTTTATGCA
>JALZGD010000082.1:0-1637 GCA_030861205.1 Actinomycetota bacterium | reverse complement strand
GATCCGGCCGCGCTCGAGATCCTCACGAAGGCGCGCGAGCTCGACGACGATGTCGCTGCCGTCGCTTTGGGTCCCGGCGCGACGCAAGCTGCAGATCAGCTAGGGAAGTACGGTGCGGCGACGGTCTACGCGTCCGACGACGAGGTCTATGCAGACTTCGTTGCTCAGCCGGCGGCGCAAGCTCTGTACGAGCTGTCCCAGCAGCACAATCCGGATCTCATCCTGTTCGCAACGAACTACGACTCGCGCGACATCGCAGGACGGCTGTCGGCGAAGACCGGATCGACGCTCATGAGCAACGCGACCGGTCTTAGCTCTATAGACACCGCCCAGACATCGATCTTTGGCGGAACGCTCATCGTCGACGTGAAGCTCGAAGGATCGCCCCGGCTCGTGCTTGTGCGTCCGAAGTCTTTCGTCGCCGAGGAGTCGGGCGGCTCGGCCAACGTTCAACCGGTTGAAGTCTCGATATCGGACGACCTCAAGAAGGCGAAGCGGGTCGAGCGTCACGAAGAGGCAGCGTCGGGGCCCAAGCTCGAAGACGCGCCGATCGTGATCTCAGGGGGCCGCGGTCTTCAGGAGGCCTCGAACTTCAAGCTCCTCGACGACCTCGCATCTGCCATCGGTAACGCCGCGGTGGGCGCGACTCGAGCCGTCGTCGACGCCGGATGGGTGCCGTATGCGTACCAGATCGGTCAGACGGGCAAAACCGTGAAGCCGGGCGTGTACATCGCCATCGGTATCTCGGGCGCTACGCAACACATGGTCGGCATGAAGGGATCGAAGCGCATCATCGCGATCAACAAGGATGAGGAAGCGCCGATCTTCTCGATCGCCGACCTTGGTGTAGTCGGTGATGCTCTGAAGATCGTCCCGGCTTTGACCGAGGAGATCGCGAAGCGCAAAGGTTGATCCGGCGCCGGTAGGCTCTTGCGTTATGGGCCTGGGCGACCGAATCAGAGGTTTCTTCTCCAAGAAGAGCAATCCAGAGTTGCGCGGTCTTGCGGTGTTCGCGGCGGAGCGCAAAGGCGTGGAGGGATACGTCGAACCGCAAACGGCCACCAGCCCGACGACATTGTTGCTTGTCGATCGCGACGGAGATCATCAGCGCGGGGCTGTAAAGGACCCTCGCGATGCGATCGAGTTCTGCGAACGACTGGCGATCCCGGTCTACGACGCCGCGGTCATGGGTTATCCGCGGCGGATGCGCGATTTCGACAGGCGGAAGAACGCACCTTCTGCGGATGTTGATGCCCAGATAGCGGAGCTCGAGAAGAGCCTCGCCGAGTCCGATCCGAACGTTCCCGACGAATAACCAGGAGGCATCATGGTCGACACTGCGGCGGACCGCTCCAAGAAAGGGCACTCGATCCGCACCGTAAAGAGCTCTCAGCACGTCCGCGTGGAGCTCGAGGGCATCGAGCTCGCCGACACTTCGCAAGCTGTATTGCTATACGAGGGATCTCTCCCCGTTCGCTACTACATCCCGCAACCCGACGTACGGATGGATCTGCTGACCCCGACAGACACCCGGACGCGGTGCCCGTTCAAAGGGGAAGCCGTCTATTGGAGCGCCAATGTCGGCGGCAAGGACCACGAAGACGTCGTGTGGAGCTACCCCCAGCCGATCCCTGAGG
>JALZGD010000266.1 GCA_030861205.1 Actinomycetota bacterium | reverse complement strand
GCGCAGGACCTCGCCACGGTGCGACCCGATCGCGTGATCGAGGACTGCACTGTTCCGGAGAGCGGCGGCTGCTCGTACTACGCGTACCTCCAGGGAACGTCTATGGCGTCCCCGCACGTGGCCGGCGTTGCGGCGCTGATCGTCAGCATGTTTGGCGACGCCAACAACCCGCAGAACGGCAAGATGCGACCGGGACAGGTCGAGGCTTACATCACGCAGACGGCCGACCCACAACCGTGTCCCTCGTCGCTTCCGCCTGGTTACGAGGACTTCACCTCGAGCCAGAGTGGCGAGCCGCAGGTGTGCCAGGGCGGTCCGGGGAACAACTCGTGGTACGGAAGCGGGCAGGTCAACGCACTGCGTGCCATAACGCACAGTCCCAGTAACTGATTCAGCTTTTTTTACCAACGGGGGGTCGTATCGCGGGCACGGCCCCCCATTCGCGCCGGGACGTCTTCTAGTCGGCGCGCGCCGCTCGAACGAAGGAAACACGCCGTGAGCGACGAAGAAATGGATCGATGAGGGTGCGGGCGATGTCGATCGTGGCGCTGGCGCTCGTCGCCCTGCTCGTCGCGCCGCCGGTAGATTCCGCCCCGAGCCTCCGCTTCTCGAAGCCTTTGAAAATCACGCCCGATACGTTCGGCGGCTACGAGCCCGGTATCGCGATCGACCACTTCGGAAACATCTACGTCACCGCGCATAAGGACGACTACGCGGCCGCGTTGTCGCCCGATCCCGACGGTTCGGCTCCCGCGCGTAGCGCGTCGTGGTTGTGGACTTCGTCGGACGGGGGCCGGACGTTTCACGACTTGCCGGGGACGTCACAACTGGGTGAGTATCGGTTCGAGCCGGGCGTCGAGGGTGACGTGGCGCTCGACGGCGCGGGTCACGTGTACTTCGTCGATACGAACGTGACCGACGTCACCTTCGCGCGCTGGCGAGCGACCGGCAGAGGCAAGCTCGAGCTCGAAACGACGCGACCGGCGCTGGGCAGCGGCGAGTTGATCGATGATCGTCCGTGGATCATCGGTCACGGAAACGGCGTCGTGATGTACCTCGGCAACGACGTCGAATCGGACACTTCGCTCGGCACGAAGACCGGCGGCAGTGCCTACGGGGCAGGTCAGTACACCGTCTACATGTCCTACAACGGAGGAGACGGCTTCGACACGACCGGGAAGTCGCTCGCCGATTCCGGTTGGTGCCGGCCCGGCGCAGACCCGCGCCAAGGCTCGTCGCTGTTGTACGTGATCTGCACGAGCAGCGGCATATCGGCAAAAGAGCATCTGTGGTCGTTCGTGTCGACGGACAACGGACGATCGTGGACCCGCTACGCGATGGGCACGTACAACAACAGAGATTCGGCGCAATCGTGGCCGTCGGTTGCCGTGGCGAATGACGGAACGATCTACGCGCTCTACAACGATGCCGACACGAACGGAAGCTCACCCGAGCCGATCAGGAACCACCTGATGCTCTACACGTCGACGACCGAGGGCCGGACGTGGACGGCGCGCGACGTCACTCCCCGACCGGGCTTGATCCATTACTCATGGATCGCCGTGTCACCCGACGGAACGCTCGGCATCGCCTACTACTACCGGCCCGACGCGAGACACGCGTGGTACCTGTACGCGGGCACGGCGCGGCCCGGCGAGCGATTCCACGTCGTGTCGGTCGCGCCCGACGCTCCCGTTTCGAAAGCCAGCTCTTTTCGACCGCACGGCGACTTCTTCGAGATCGCGTTCGACCCGAACGACAAGCTGAACGTCGTGTGGACGTCCGATGCAGACGTCGCCCGCGGGGCTAACAGCCCTGCGTACGGGATTCCGTCCGACGTGTACTACGCAAGACAGCTGTAGGGACGCAACGGTTCGGTTACCTGCCGATCAAACGGCCGAGGACCTCTGCCCTCTTCGCGGGTTTCTTGGTTCGACGCTCGGCGCGGTCTGCACTACTCATGGCCTTCAACGCCAGATTGATGCCGAGCCACCGAAGCGGTTCCGGCTCCCAGTCCTTCGATACGTGGCGTGCCCACGGAAGCTTCGTGAGCTCCGAGTCGCGGCCAACGATCAGATCCGCCAGCGTGCGCCCCGCGAGGTTGGTCGTCGACACGCCGTCACCGACGTAGCCCTGCGCCCACGCGATGCCCGTCGATCGATCGATCCCGACCGACGTGAACCAGTCGCGCGGAACTCCCAACGGACCGCCCCAGTGATGCGTGATTCGAGCTCCCGCAACAGCCGGGAACAGCTCGCGAAGCACTTTCTCGAGCTCAGCGAAAACGTGCGGGTCGCGGTCGAAATCGTCGACGACCCGGGATCCGTAGTGGTACGGCGCTCCACGGCCCCCGATGGCGATGCGATCGTCGGCAGTGCGCTGCGCGTAGATCAGCAAGTGACGACCGTCGGTAATCGTCTCGTAACCGTCCCATCCGATCGCGCTCCACACGTCTGCTGGTAGCCGTTCCGTGGCGATCATCAACGAGTACAACGGTACGAGTGTCCGCCGGTATCGAGCCAGGCGCGCCGTGTACCCCTCGGTCGCGCGCACGATCGTCGCGGCACGAACGAATCCGCCGTCCGTCGCCACAACGCCGGGATCGATCGAGCGCGCCGCGGTGCGCTCGTAGATCGTCGCTCCTTTGGCTTCCACCACTCGGGCCAGACCGCGCACCAACCGGGCCGGATCGATCGCGGCACAGTGGGGCGTGTACGCGGCCCCGGTGACGCCGATCGCACCAATGCGCTCGCGCGCCTCGGGCGCGTCGAGCCACCGATAGTCATCGACGCTCAATCCCCAGCGCGGCGCGTCTTCCACTTCACGTTTGATGCGAGCTTCGTGGGCCGGGGACGCGACCAGCGTGAGCGTTCCACCTCGTCGCCACCGTGCGTCTAGGCCCTCTCGGTCGAGAACCGCTTCGATCTCGTCGAGCGTGTCGATCATCGCTCTCTGCATTGCGATAGCGGCGTCGCGTCCGTAGACCCTTCCGACCTTGTCGTTGCCCGGCGCGAACAAGGCCGAGCACCATCCGCCGTTACGCCCAGACGCCCCGAAGCCGGCCACCTCCTGCTCGAGGATCGCGATCCTGAGCTTCGGGTCCAAAGAAAGCAGGTAGTAAGCGGTCCACAAGCCCGTGTAGCCCGCGCCGACAATTGCGACATCGACGTCGACACCCCCCGCGAGAGCGGGCCGGGGCGTGACCTGCTCCTCGAGCCCGTCGAACCACAGGCTG
>JALZGD010000265.1:452-3250 GCA_030861205.1 Actinomycetota bacterium | reverse complement strand
CGCATGCGGTTCTCGGTGCCGTCCGTCGTGAACGAGCTCACGGCAAGCGACCCTACGCCTCGGCTGCGAGCTCCAGAAGTTGCTCTGCCACGTGCTCCCAAGACCAGCGCGTGCGGGCGAGCTCGACCGCGCGCTGCCCGTACGCCCGTCGTCGCTCGGGCTCCAGCGACAGCACCCGAGATACTGCAGCCGCGACCCCTTCCACGGGCTGCGCCGATGGAAAGGTCAGCAAGCCCGGTTCTTCGATCGCTTCTTCGACGGCGGCACCGGCTTCGGAGATGCCCGAATGATCTGGGACGACCGGCAACAAGCCGCAAGCGGCAGCCTCCGCAGCGACCATGCCGAAAGCTTCTGGGACGACGGATGGCGCCACGAGAACGTCGAATCCGAGCAACGCCTCCGAAAGGGGACCGTGCTCCAAGCGCCCGGGAAAGGTCACGTCGATCTCCGACGCGCGTGCCGTGTACTCGGAAGTGATACCGCCCGAATCGACGAATTCGACGATCGCTTCCAGGGGGCCGGTCTCGCCCTGCAACGCGATCGCGCGGATCGCGTCGGAATCGCCGGCGTGTATCGCGGACCACAGCCTCTGCAAACCTTCTGCGAAGCCCCCGTAGCCGACTATCACGACGTCGAAAGGACCCGCTTCGACCAACGGCAGTGCCGCGAGCAGGTTGTGGACGCCCTTCGACGCGATCAGCTTCCCGACGTACCCGATCCGACGCAATCCGTGGTGTGGCGGGCCGGGCTTGAACAGGTCGACGTCGCAGCCCGGGTTGACTACGGCCGATCGGTCTAGCCATCCGGGAACGATCTTGTGGGCCTCCGCGACCATGTAACGACTTCCTCCGACGACTACCGATGCCGCGTTCAGTCCTTGCGACGCGTACTCGACGTAGCGGTCTTGGATCTTCACGGCGTACTCGAGCGCGCTGCCGTGCAGCTTCGCGAGATAGGGCATCGAGGCGGCTCCGCACGCTTGCTTCGCGATGAAAGGCCCCATCACCTCGTGTCCCGTGATGACTGCGTCGGGCGCGAACCGCTCGATCGCGGCCGTCAATGCCGCGACGTTTCGGTCCGTGTAGGCATTCAGCTCGTCATCGCTCAAGTCGACGAATGTCTTGGCTTCGAAACCCTCGTAGTGGTCGTACACGTACACCGGCAGCACTTGGCCTATGTCCGGCCGCACGACCGCACAACTGCCCGTTGCGGACGGGACGTCGGTGCCGGATAACGCGAACGCTTCGTTGCCTGCGTCGAACACTCCCACTGCGTCTACGAACGGGAGGTCTCCAGCAGCTCGGTCCTGGCACATCACGAGGACCTCGTGACCCGCGCTGCGCCACGCTTTGGCGATGTTCGCCGTGTAGACGTTCGAACCCGAGCCCGTCAGTAGGTAGCCATGCCACAGAAGCACTCGCATCCCGGCACACTAAGGTGGGCTCCCAGCGTGCTCGGCCCCTACACTGCGCGGATGCTCGACCGCGCCCTCGCGCAGACTTTCCGGAATTTCGCAACGCTGTTCTTCATCTGCGCGCTGGTGACCGTCCCGGTCTCGGTCGCGTACGCGATCGTGTTTCAGCACGAGATCGGGTTGCGCGAGCTCCATCCGCAGATCGAGCAATTCCCACCCCTGCGCGAGGTCAAGGGCGTGTCGAAGAGCGATCTAGATAGATCGAGAGTCGTATCGGGAGCGATCGCGGTTCTCGAACTTGCTCTCGTGCCCCTTGGGCTCAAAGCTGCGCGTCGAGTCTTCGATGACGCCGAGGAAGGCGGGGTGACATCCGTTGACCGTGCGTGGACGGCGGCGTTCTCGAAGCGTTATAGCTGGGATCCCTCGGCTCCCGGGGGCGGAGCCGGCATCGTCGTCACCTCCGCGATCGTCGCCGTGATCGCGGGATTCTTGCTCGACCGCCTCGGGATCCTCATCACGGAACCGCTCTCGCCGACCTACGCCTTCACGGTCGCCGGCCTCGCGACCGGCGCCGCCAGAGCAGCAGCGGCCCCCCTTTTCATCGGTCCGGTCGCGTACTGCTGCGTTCGCAAGAAAAGCATTGCCCCCGACGCTGCGTAGCTGTATTCTTCCAGAATCTTCCTGTAGCTGCCCCGTAGGCGGCCGACCAGCAGAGGGGGACCGGTGGAGAAGAGCAACTCGAGCAACGCCGCAACGCTTCGATTCGCCCCAGAGTCGTTCAAGACGATGGTGGCCGACCACTGGGCCGACGTAGGGCGGATCCAGGAGAAGAGCCGCAAGCGGCGCGTCTACGTCGTGCTTGCAATCGGCTTCCTCGTGCTTACCTACGTGCTGAAACGCGAGATCCAAGGCAACCCGCTGCGACTCGGGCTCCCGCACTTCGGGCCTGACGCGATGCTGTGGATCCTGCCGCTGGCGATCATCATGGCGATGGGCCTCATGGTCGCCATGCCGTTCATGAACGGGCGGTCCCCGCACACGAAGTTCAGCCCCGACGAGATCGACCTCCGATTCAGCGACGTCCGCGGTATCGACGGCGGCAACCCGCGTCGCGGCATCCTCTTCGAAGGCAACCCGGGCACGGGAAAGACCCACCTTGCGAAAGCGATGTCGGCCGAGGCCGGCGTCCCCTTCTTCTTCGTCTCCGCGCCGGCGTTCCAGTCCATGTGGTTCGGGATGACCGCGTTCAAGATCCGCTCGTACTTCAAGGCCCTCAAGAAAGCGGCGCGCAAAGAAGGCGGAGCGATCGGTTTCATCGAGGAGATCGACGCCGTCGGAGCCACACGCGGTGCCGTTGGGACGTCGCAGATGTCCGCAGACGGGA
>JALZGD010000265.1:0-442 GCA_030861205.1 Actinomycetota bacterium | reverse complement strand
CTGCTGATCCAGATGCAGTCGTTCGACTCGCCGCCACTCGGACAACGCATGGGGAACAAGCTGATCGACTTCGCGAACATGTTCCTCCCGCGCGACAAGCACATCAAGAAGAAAGAGGCTCCGTATTCGAACGTGTTGATCATCGGAGCGACCAACATGGCCGGCGCGCTCGACCCCGCGCTCCTGCGTCCCGGCCGGTTCGACCGCATCCTGCACTTCGATTTGCCGTCTCGCAGCGGCCGTCGCGAGCTGATCGATTACTTCCTGGCGCGGCGCGGCCACGACCCCGAGATGGACCGCGAGACGCTTCGTGAAGAGCTCGCATCGATGACGCTCGGCTACTCGCCTGCGATGCTCGAGCACATCCTGGACGAGGCACTCGTGTGGGCGATCCGGGACGGACGCAAGAAGCTGACGTGGCGTGACATACAACGGGCACGCT
>JALZGD010000081.1:2668-9338 GCA_030861205.1 Actinomycetota bacterium | reverse complement strand
GCTCTGGATCGTCCTGGGAGTGGTCGGCCTGCTCGTCATCTGGGGCATCGTCTCGTTCAACCGCTTCGTGTCCCAGCGGAACCTGATCCGCAACTCGTGGGCCAACATCGACACCGAGCTCAGGCGGCGGTACGACCTCATCCCGAACCTCGTCGAGACGGTGAAGGGGTACGCGGCGCACGAGCGCGAGGTGTTCGAGGAGGTGGCGAGGACCCGGAGCGCGGCCGCCGCGGCGACCGGCTCACCGCAGCAACAGGCCGCCGCCGAGGGGCCGTTCGTCGCGGCGCTGCGACAGTTGTTCGCCGTCGCCGAGAACTACCCGCAGCTGAAGGCGAACCAGAACTTCCTCGCGTTGCAGCAGGAGCTGGCGAACACCGAGGATCGCATCCAAACGGCACGCCGCTTCTACAACGCCAACGTTCAGGATTACAACCGTCGCGTGCAGTCGGTCCCTTCCAACGTGATCGCCGGCATGTTTGGCTTCAAAGAAGCCGAATTCTTCGAGATCGAGCCTGCGATGCGGGCCGCGGTCGAGCAGGCCCCGCGTGTCGATTTCACGGGTGCGTCGAGCGCTGCTCCAAGTGCGCCGGCTTCCCCTACCGCTCGGCCGGAGGCAACCCCACCGTCTGCTACTTCTTAAGGTTCTCTGAATGTCGACGCAGCAACAGGTCCGCCTGACGTCGTACTCGCACGGAGGCGGGTGCGCCTGCAAGCTTGGGATCTCGGAGCTGAGCGAGATCTTGGCTGGGATGAAGACGGGGGTCGCGGACCCGCGCCTGCTGGTGGGCTTGGAAACTCCGGACGATGCGGCGGTTTACGAGCTGACGCCGGAGATCGCCATCGTTCAGACCGTCGACTTCTTCACGCCGATCGTCGACGACGCCTACTCGTGGGGACGGATCGCAGCGGCGAATGCTCTCTCGGATATATATGCCATGGGGGGGCGCCCCGTAACTGCTCTGAACCTCGTCGCGTGGCCGCGTTCGTTGGGCTTTGATCTCCTCGGTGAGGTCCTAGCAGGAGGCGCGTCGGCTTGCGATGACGCAGGTGTCTCCATCGTTGGAGGCCACTCGATCGACGATCCGGAACCCAAGTACGGCTTGGCAGTCACGGGCGTCGCCGCGCCCCGCGACGTGACCCGTGCCGCGGGGGCCGAGGCTGGGTGCGATCTCGTCCTCACGAAGCCGTTGGGGACCGGAATCATCTCTTCGGCCATCAAGGAGGGAAAAGCGAGCGACCGAGACATTGAGCGAGCCATCGCCTCGATGTCCGCCCTCAACGCTTCGGCGTGCACTGCGATGCTCGAAACAGGTGTGCAAGCCGCGACGGACGTGACCGGCTTTGGTCTGGTCGGTCACCTCGTAGACATGTTGGGTGACCGGCTCTCTGCCGTGCTCGACTTCGGCGCGATCCCGCTCTTGCCTGGCGCGCTCCAACTTGCAGGGATCGGCGTGCTCCCCGGTGGCACCCGACGGAACATCGATAGCCTCGAACATCGCGTCCGCGCCGAAGGGATCGAGGCAGCCCGCTTCACCCTTTTGTTCGACGCGCAAACTTCGGGCGGTTTGTTGATAGCCGTTGATCCGGGGCGGACCGAGGAGTTGTTGGACGACCTGAAGGGCGGAGGGGTTGACCACGCTTCGGTGATCGGGAGGCTGATAGACGGTGACGGATCGATCACGGTCTCCGCGTGACGCAACCCGAGAGCGTTGTCCTGCGAAAAGACCTTGCCGACGAGATGGTCGACCACTGTCGGGAGGGCCGTCCGAACGAAGCCTGTGGTCTGCTCGCCGCCGACAGCGGAGGAATCGTCAGAGTCATCAAGATGACGAATGCCTCGGCCAGCCCGGTGAGGTACTCACTCGATCCGCAGGAGCAATTCAAGGCATACAAGGCGATGAGCGATCTGGGTCTCGAGCTGGCGGGGGTGTTTCACTCGCATACTCATACCGAGGCATATCCGTCGCCGACGGATGTACGGCTGGCCAGCGAAGACGTGCCCTATCTGATCGTGTCCCTGGCGTCGGAGAAACCTTCCATCCGAGCGTTTCGGATCATCAAGGCGAATTGGATGGATGAGAACGGAGAGATCGAGGAAATGCCGGTCGAAGTCGAGGGTTGACTACCATTGCACTGATACCCAAGGAGGCAATGGTGGCAGTCGAAGTTCGTATCCCGACGGTGTTCAGGAAGTTCACGGCAAATAGTCCGGTAGTAGAGGTCGAGCCCGGCACGGTCCTCGGCCTGATCGACCAACTCGAGCAGCGCTATCCCGGCATCAAGGGCCAGCTCCTCGCCGATGATGGTCAGCTCCATCGTTTTGTCAACGTGTATGTCAACGACGAGGATGCCCGCTACCTCGACAAGCTCGACACCCGCGTGAAAGAGGGAGACACGGTGTCGCTTCTGCCGTCGGTTGCCGGCGGACGGTGAAGTACGACTCGATCCTCGATGCGGTCGGAAATACCCCTCTTGTAAAGGTCCCTCGGCTCACCCCCGTTGAGGGCGTGAACATCTGGGTCAAGCTCGAGGGTGAGAACCCGACAGGTTCGGTCAAGGACCGCATCGCGCTTGCGATGATCGAAGCAGCCGAAGCGTCCGGCGAGCTCAGCGCCGACAAGATCGTTTTGGAACCAACCTCCGGCAATACCGGAATCGCGCTGGCGATGGTTTGCGCGGTCCGCGGATATCGATTCACCGCGGTTATCCCGGACAACGCAAGCACTGAACGCGTTCAGCTACTACGTGCGTTCGGCGCGGACATCGTGTTCTCCGAAGGCGTCAAGGGAACGAACGGCAGTGTCGCGCTGGCACAGGAGCTTTCGGGTGACGACAAGTACTTCATGCCGTTCCAGTACGGAAACGAGGCGAATATCCAAGCTCACTACAACGGCACGGGGAGAGAGATCCTCGAGGACGTGCCCGGCGTCAAAGCGTTCGTCGCGGGTCTCGGCACCGGCGGGACCCTGATGGGCGTCGGCAAGCGGCTGAAGGAGCATGACGCGTCGATCAAGGTCGTTGCCGCAGAGCCACAGCTTGGCGAGCTCGTTTACGGGTTGCGTTCGCTCGACGAGGGTTACATCCCACCGATCTTCGATGCCGACGCTCTGGACGGAAAGGTCAAGGTGCGAGCGCGAGACGGGATCCTGTGGACGCGCGAGCTGCTACTCAAAGAAGGCATCTTCGCCGGGATCTCGTCCGGCGCCGTCGTTTGGGTGGCGCAGCGCGTTGCCGAACGGCTGGCGCAAGACGGCGGTGGAGACGTCGTGTGCTTGCTGCCCGATGGGGGGTGGAAGTACCTGTCGACAGAAGCGTGGACGCAAGACATAGACACCGCGGAATCGCAGGTGGAAGAGGTTCTGTGGTGGTAGCCGCGGCCTCGGCGGACGACGTTGCGAAGGTGCGTGCGACACGGCCGATCGGCATGTTCGATTCCGGCGTCGGTGGGCTGACGGTTGCGCGCGCGACCATCGACCTGCTCCCGCACGAAGACTTGGTCTATATCGGCGATACCGCGCGCTGTCCTTACGGCCCGCGACCGATCGACGAGGTAAAGAAATTCGCGCTGGAGGTGATGGATGCCCTTGTCGCCGAGGACGTGAAGATCCTTGTCGTGGCGTGCAACTCCGCTGCATCTGCTGCTCTCGAGGACGCGAAGAACCGCTACGACATGCCGGTGTTGAGCGTGATCGAGCCCGGCGTTCGCGCCGCGGTGGCCGCTACTCGCAACAGGAGAATCGCAGTCCTGGGGACCGTAGCGACGATCGAGTCGGGCTCGTATCAGCGAGCCGTGACCGCGACACGCGCGAACGTCACTCTCGTTCCGCAGGCGTGTCCGGCGTTCGTCGAATTCGTGGAGCGTGGAGATACGACATCGGACGAGCTCGTCCGGATCGCCGAGAGCTATCTGGCGCCGTTGACCGAAGCCGCAGTCGATACGGTCATCTTGGGTTGCACGCATTACCCTCTGTTGTCCGGAGTCATCCAATACGTCATGGGGGAGGGCGTCGTCTTGGTCTCTTCTGCTGAAGCGACCGCTACCGAGATCTACGCACTGCTAAAGCACGACGATCTCTTGAAGCCTGCGACGACGCCGGGCACCCATAGGTTCATCGCATCAAGCGAAGAGGGGATATCGACCGAGCTTGGTACCAGGTTCCTCGGTCCCGAATTCGGCAAGCTCGAGTTCCGTCCGTGGGACCGTCCGTGACGGTATCTCTAACCGTTCTGGGGAGCTCGGCCTGGTACGCGACGCGCGAACGAGCAGCAGCGGGCTATCTCGTCGATGCGAACGGTTCATACGTGTGGGTCGATGCCGGGGGCGGCACGTGGCGCAACCTCCTCGAGCAGATCGACTTCCAGGACTTGACCGGTGTCTTGCTGACGCACGCCCATCCAGATCATGTAGGCGACGTTTTTCAAGCGTTCCACGCTCGTCACTACGGAGGGCCGCGGCCCTTGCCGAAGATCCCGCTGTGGGCGCCGAAGGAAACCCTCGATGCCCTCACCACGTTCTCCTCGAGCCTTGGTGAGTCGTTCGACCTAAAGCCGATCTCGGCGGGCGATGACCTCGACGTCGGCGGCGCGAACTTCTCGTTCTTCAAGATGATCCATCCCGAAGACGCCGTCGGCGTTCGTATCGCGGGCTCGTCCGGAGTGATCGCCTACTCGGGCGATGGGGGCCCGAACAGCGACTTCGATGGGCTCGCGCACGATGCCGACTGGCTCGTTTGCGAGGCAACGTTGCAAGACGAGGACGAACAATGGGAGGGCCACATGAGTGCTGCGCAAGCAGGGATGGTCGCGGCTCGCTGCGGTGTCAAGCACCTCGTGTTGACACACCTGCCCCCGCAGCGCGATCTCGAGCCGAGCCTTTCGCAAGCGAAGGAGATCGCTGGCGAGTGCGACGTGCGACTCGCTTACGACGGCCTTCGGATCGAGGTCGAATGACCCTCCGTGTCGACGGCCGGGCCCCCGACGAGCTCCGGCCCGTTTCGCTAGAACCTGGTTTCATGCCGAACGCGGAAGGCTCGTGCCTCGTGTCGATGGGAAACACGAAGGTCATCTGCAGCGCATCGATCGACGAGAACGTTCCTCGTTGGATGATGGGACGCGGGACCGGATGGGTTACGGCGGAATACTCGATGCTGCCCCGCGCGACTTCGGATCGTGTCACTCGTGAAGTGAACAAGGGCAGGCCGTCGGGGCGCACACAGGAGATCCAGCGCCTGATCGGAAGGTCACTGAGAGCGGTCGTGGACATGGCCGCGTTAGGGGAACGGTCCGTCTGGCTCGACTGTGACGTGCTGCAGGCAGATGGGGGGACCCGCACCGCGTCGATCACGGGCGCGTACGTAGCGCTCGCCCAGGCGTGTGCCGGGCTCCTTGCCGGCGGAAAGATCGCCGTCGACCCTCTGCTCGGTTCCGTGTCGGCGATCTCTGTAGGGATCATTGACGGTGTCCCATGTCTAGACCTCAACTATCCGGAAGATTCGACGGCACAGGTCGACATGAATGTCGTGATGACGGGGCGCGGCCAACTCGTAGAGGTGCAAGGGACGGCCGAACAAGGCGCGTTCGCTCGGTCGGAATTGGACCTGTTGATCGATCTTGCAGAAAAAGGCATTGCCGAACTCACGAAGCATCAAGAGTCGATCGTTTCTAGCTTTGCTTAAGTCCGTCCTATGAAAGCGGTCTTCGCTTCACGCAACAGACACAAAGCCGAGCAGGTAGCGCTTCTTTTGCCCGACATGGAACTGCTTTCGCTCGATGACATCGCGCCAGACCTAGAGCTACAGGAGCCGTATCTCACGTTCGAAGAAAACGCACTGGCGAAGGCCCGGGCCGTCGTCGCCGCGACGGGCCTCCCCGCGATAGCGGACGACTCCGGATTGGAGGTCGACGCACTAGGCGGTGCCCCGGGGGTTCACTCCGCTCGCTACGCGGGTGAAGCCGCGACCGACCGTGAAAACAACGCCAAACTCGTGGCGGCTCTTCAGGGAGTCGACCCCGCACGGCTCCTCGCGCGCTATCGGTGCGTTGCCGTCCTGCTATTACCGGATGGGCGCGAGATCGTCGCCGACGGATGGTGCGAGGGATCCATCACGCTCGAGGGTCGCGGTACGGCAGGTTTTGGCTACGACCCCCATTTCGTTCCACGCGGTGAGACGCGCACCATGGGTGAGATTCCGCTTGAAGAGAAGCTCCAGTTCTCCCACCGGGGCCGCGCATTCCGATCGCTTGCGGAAAAGATGAGAAGCGCTCGCGTCTAGCGCGCCAAGGCGAGTACTTCTTCGTGCAATAGGCCGTTCGTCGTGACGCAGGGCCCCCGTACGGACCAGGTATCGCCGTTCAGATCGCTCAGTCGCCCGCCGGCCTCGAACACGATCGGTTGCAGCGCCGCGACGTCCCACACGTTCAGGTCGGGCTCGATCATGATGTCCATCGCCCCTCGTGCGACGAGCATGTGCCCCCAGAAGTCACCGAACCCCCTGGTCCGCCGACATCTCGAGACGAGCGCATCGAACATGTCGGTCATGTCGGCCTTGTGGAATCCTGCAGTGCCGGAATACGCGAGCGCGGCATCCCCTATGCCATTGACATTGCTTACGTGAATCGTCGACTCGTTCAGCCGTGCGCCCGCCCCGATCGCGCCGTCATACAACTCGTT
>JALZGD010000081.1:1936-2658 GCA_030861205.1 Actinomycetota bacterium | reverse complement strand
CACCCTCCATTCGCAGCGCTACCAGGGTGGCCCAGATCGGTATGCCTGCCATGAAGTTGTTGGTTCCGTCGATCGGGTCGACGATCCAGCACGGCGCGCCTTCTACCGGGGAACCACCGCCCGCGGCGGTCAGCCCTTCTTCCTCGCCGAGGACGTTGTGGTCGGGAAACGTCCGGGCGATCCGCAAGCGGATCTGAGCCTCGGCGGCCCAATCTGCCTCGGTCACCCAAGTCCCGTCCGCCTTCGTCCGGGCGTCGGGCCCCTTGCCGAAATGACCCATGGCGACGCGGCCGCCGAGCCGTGCGAGCTCGATCGCGGCGTCTAGATAATCGCTCGGTTCGCTCATCGCACCTCTGGGCTGTCGACAATCCTTGGCTTACGCACTTAGGTCTGTATATGTCTGTATACAGAACCCGTGGTCCCACCCGGTAGATCACACCGGTCTATGGGATCGACCACGCGATCGAGCTAGGAGCCGACGGACCAAAGGAGTGATCGTGAGCCTCGACCACTACAACATCTTGCTCTTCATCCATATCTCCTGCGCAGTCATCTGGGTTGGAGGCGCGTTGACGTTGCAGGTACTGGCCTTCCGTGCGGAGCGGTCGAATGACTCTGGTCGCATCGCGACGTTTGCCAGCGAATCGGAGTTCGTGGGCATGCGGATCTTTCTGCCGACGACGCTCGTGCTGTTGGCGGCGGGGATATGGATGGTCGTGGGG
>JALZGD010000081.1:0-1926 GCA_030861205.1 Actinomycetota bacterium | reverse complement strand
ATCTATGCCCTCTCGGCTCTGACCGGCATGCTGTTCCTTGGGCCGGAAAGCAAGCGGATAGCGAACATCGTCGAGGAGAAAGGCGCCACGGCCCCCGAGGCGATCGCTCGGATCAAGCGAATCTTCTTGATCTCGCGCATCGAGTTGGTCCTGCTGTTCTTCGTCATCTTCGACATGGTCTACAAGCCGTTTTGATCCAGGTGCCCTGACCAAGCGGCCCGGAGCGTCGTCGCGATCCCGGTGACAGGGTCACAACGGCTACGGTAATAAGCACGTTTGCGGGCGTGGCGCAATTGGCTGACGCGCCGGCTTTAGGTGCCGGTGCTCGAAAGAGCATGCGGGTTCGAGTCCCGCCGCCCGCACTCTCTCCGTAGGTCGAGCAAGGCTCCCGGTCGCCAGGGCACGCAGATGCCGGCGGAAGGGTGCCTAATCACAGCAGGAGAAGCACCTCGGCCCGGCGAACCTCTCCATGCGAAACCGGTTCAAAAGGGGTGATCAATGAGGAAGCTCGTGGCCGCCGGGGTGGTCGCTGCGCTACTAGCAAGTGGCGCCGGCTCTGTCGCGGCCGCTCACGCGAGAGCCGTCCCGACCCATGTCATCACGCGGGATTACACCCATCCGGACGGCGTGCGGGCCGCCAACCACTACACAGAGGTTCCGAGCCTCCTTCCGGATCTCAACAACTTCGAGTTCGACCCCAAACCGGGCGACCATTCGTTGACCGTTATCGTGCACGACGTTGCGGGTCCCACCACGGAAACACACGTGGTCCAACCCGCCGCCACGCCGAATGGAAAGCCACTGGACATCCTTTTCTGCACGCCGACTCTCGAGAACATCCCGCTCGTCAGCACGAAGCCGGTACACATCGCGGTTTACGCCGGCGTATGCATCGGTCATGAGACGAGCTACGCAACACAGGGCTCGATCACGGCGAAGTTCTACAAGGCGCATGCGGAATCCCTATCGATGGGGATGCACATGCACCACCCCGGCAGCTAGCAACTCCTCGTAATCGCCTAGGTTCCTCACATGGACGACGTCCTGTGGTTGGACGCGTGCGCGCAGAGACAGCTCGTCGACGAAGGTGAGTTGAGCGCGAGCGAGTTGATCGCGGCGACCATCGAACGGATCGAGGAGATAGACCGCCACATCAACGCGGTGATCCATCGATCGTTCGAGAGGGCGATCGATGCGGCTCAGCATCCGAACGGCGGCCCATTCGCCGGAATCCCGATTCTCATCAAGGACGCGATCTGCCATACCGCAGGCGATCCGATGCACGAAGGCATGCGTTTCCTCAAGCGGAGGAACTGGACCGAAGACTTCGACTCGTATCTCGCACAGAGATTCAGGCGGGCCGGCTTCGTGTTCGTCGGGAAGACGAATCTTCCCGAGCTGGCGCTGGCTCCGACGACCGAACCCGTCGCTTACGGCGCGACGCGCAACCCTTGGGACCTCGACCGATCGACGGGCGGGTCGAGCGGAGGAGCGGCCGCAGCCGTCGCGTCCGGGATGGTCGCGGTGGCACATGCGAACGATTGGGCTGGTTCGATCCGGATCCCGGCGAGCGCGTGCGGCGTCGTCGGATTGAAACCATCGCGCGCCGAGATCGCCGGCGGAAGAGGGGCAGAGCACGCGATCACTCGCTCGGTTCGGGACACTGCAGCTGTCCTCGATGCCATCGCGGGGCGCGAACGGGGCGACCCGTACACGGCCCCTCCTGTAGACGGCTCTTTCACTTCACATCTCCACTCAGGACGGGTCTTTCGTGTCGGCATCTTCGCCGCGGATCGCGTCGATGGAACGCCGATACAAGAAGCGTGCAAGATCGCCGTTCGCGAAGCCGGTCACGCGCTCGAGTCGCATGGGCATCTCGTCGAAGAGTCGTGGCCTCGGCAGATCGAGACGGGCATGGCCGGGCAC
>JALZGD010000264.1:2026-3289 GCA_030861205.1 Actinomycetota bacterium | reverse complement strand
GTGTTCGACGACGAGAACGTCGAGGTAGGCGAGCTTCGCCCGCGATACCCCTACTTCTCGCATGCAGACCCGATACGTTTCGAGACGCAGGGGTCCTACGCCGACCGAACCGCGCAGATCAAGAGCCCTTTCGAGTTCGGATGGAACCACGGGTTCGGAGAGATCCTCACCGCCATCATCGATGCCGGCCTGACGATCCAGTCCGTTCGCGAGTACCCATTCATCGACTGGCCGTGGCCGTTCCTCGAGCAATGGGACGACGGGACCTATCGACTTCCGAAGTCCATGGGAGCGGCCGAGCTTCCACTGTTCTTCTCGATCAAGGCGACTAAGGGAGCGATTCGTTCGGTCCCGGATCGCGACCTTCACTGACGTCGCCTAGACGCCCCACGTAGATCTCGCCGAAAGCGGTCGCCGCATCCGTTCTTCGATTTTTGATCTTCTACGGCGTCGCAAAGACGGACGCAGCGGCGCTCACAACGTGGTCGATGTGTTCTTCGGTGTGTGCCGTCGACAGGAACAGCGCTTCGAAGCGCGACGGGGGCAGGAAGACTCCGTGCGCAAGCATTCCTCTGAAGAACCGAGCGTAAGCATCGGCCGCCGTCGCCTTCGCGCCCTCGTAGTCGTCGACGTCCTCGTTCGAGAAAAAGAATCCGGCGAGACCACCGATCGCGGCCGCAACCATGGGCACCTCGGCTGCATCGGCCGCGTCGACGAGTCCGCGGACGAGATTTCGTGCGCTTTCTTGCAATCGAGCGTGCACCGACGGATCCGAACGCATCATGTCGAGGGCCGCGATCCCGGCGGCCATCGCTAACGGGTTGCCGGCGAGCGTCCCCGCTTGATAGACGGGACCGATCGGTGCGAGCTGATCCATCAACTCGGCGCGTCCTGAAACAGCTCCAACCGGCAGCCCGCCACCGAGGATCTTTCCAAGCATGACGAGGTCAGCCGATATTCCGAAACGTTGCTGTGCGCCGCCCGGCCCCAACCGGAATCCGGTGATCACCTCGTCGAACACCAGAAGCGCTCCGGACTCGTCGGCGAGAGCACGCAAGCCGTCGAGGAAGCCATCGAGCGGCAGGACGAGACCCATGTTCGCGGCAACCGGCTCGACAACGATCGCGGCAAGGTCATCGCCGTGAGATGCGATCGCTTCTTTCACGGCGCCGAGATCGTTGTATGGGACGACGATCGTGTCCGCAGCGGTCGCTGCCGTCACGCCGGGGGTTCCAGGTACACCAAGCGTCGCCACTCCAGAGC
>JALZGD010000264.1:0-2016 GCA_030861205.1 Actinomycetota bacterium | reverse complement strand
CGTGGTAGCAGCCCTCGAACTTGACGATCTTGTTGCGTCCCGTCACGCCGCGCGCCAGTCGCACGGCAGTCATGCCGGCTTCGGTGCCCGAATTGACGAACCGAACGCGTTCGGCCCCGGGGACCATCTCGATGACGCGTCGCGCCAATTCGATCTCGAGCTCGCTGGTCGCGCCGTAGGACGTCCCGCGCCGCGCGGCATCGGTGACGCATCCGACGATCGTCTCGTGGGCATGGCCGAATAACAGTGCACCCCAGCTCTGCACGAGATCGATGTATGTGTTTCCGTCAACGTCAGTGATCGTGGCTCCGTGCGCCGAGCGAACCACGAACGGTTCCGCGCCCACCGCAGCAAATGCACGTACGGGTGACGACACACCGCCCGGCATCAAGTTGCGGGCGGCCGCGAGCAGCTCTTCCGATGTCTTGGAGTTGCGCGGATCTAATCCAGCCACTCAGCTGCCTTCTTCGCGTGGTACGTGATGATCAGATCGGCTCCCGCCCGCTTGATCGAAGAAAGCGTTTCGAGCGTTGCAAGCCGTTCGTCGATCCAGCCGCGTTCGGCGGCTGCAAGCAGCATCGAGTATTCGCCGGAGACGTTGTAGGCCGCGGTCGGATAAGCGAATCGTTGTTTCACCGCTCGAATAACGTCGAGGTAGCCGATCGCCGGCTTGATCATGACTGCGTCGGCGCCTTCTTGGATGTCTAGAGCCGTCTCGCGCAAAGCCTCTTCCACGTTATGAGGATCTTGCTGATACGCGCGGCGATCGCCGAAGCGGGGTGCGCCCTCCGCCGCCTCGCGGAAGGGCCCGTAGAAACTCGACGCATACTTAGCGGAGTACGCAAGGATCGCCATCTCCTTTTGCCCTGCATCGTCGAGCGCCGTCCTCACTGCAGCAACCTGACCGTCCATCATTCCGGAGGGTGCAACGATGTCTGCGCCTGCGTCTCCGTACGTGACCGCGATCTGCCCGTACAGCTCGATCGTTCGGTCGTTGTCGACAACGTGCCCGTCGAGCACACCGCAATGCCCATGGTCCGTGTACTCACACAGGCAGAGGTCTGCGATTACGACCCCATCGTCGGCGATCTCCTGCTTGATATCTGCGAGCGCGCGCTGGGTTACGCCGTTGGGGTCCCACGCCGCGCTTCCATCGGCATCTTTGGTCGCCGGGACGCCGAACAGGATCACACCCGCGACCCCTCGTCCGACGAGCTCCCTCGCCTCCTTAACGACGGACTCGAGGGTGTGCTGCTGGTGACCGGGCATCGACGCGATCGGCACCGGTTGCTCGATCGATTCCTTGATGAACAGGGGTGCGATCAGATCGGACGGCGATAGACCCACCTCCGCGAAGGCGCGCCGCAATCCAGCCGTTCGTCGCAGGCGTCTGAGGCGGCTCTCGGGAAAAGAAGTCATACAGGAGCAGCCTACCGACGCGTAGCCGTGATCACTGCCTCGACCAAGCCTGGGGTCGAATGGTCTTTCGCCGTGGCGTCGACTCTCATTCCCAGCGCGGCGGCCTCGGCAGCGGTTGACGGGCCGATACACACGACGACCTTGCCCTCGTCTTGATCGCACGCGACACCTACGCCTGTCGGGGTCGCGACGTTCTCTATGAAGTGCCGCACGCTAGATGCGCTCGCGAACGTGATCACGTCGAAGGCCTTGTCCAGAACGACAGTGACGGCTCTCGACAACGGCGGCGCGAGGTTCCGATAAGCAACCACTTCGGTGACGCGCCATCCCCGGGAGGCGAGCTCGCTGGGTAGGAGCTGTGGCGCGCCTTCAACCCGCGGCAGCAGAACTTGCCCGGCCCCGTCGCCGAGCTCGTCCACCAAGCCCTCGCCGGTCGACTCTTCTGGGACGATATCCGGGACGAATCCGCGATCGCGAAGGGCGCCCGCGGTCGTTGGGCCTATGCACCCCAGCTTCGTTCCATGAAGACTGCGAACGTCGAGAGAGACGCGAGCAAATGCGTCCAGGAAATGCTCGACCGCATTGACGCTCGTAAAG
>JALZGD010000263.1:1162-3291 GCA_030861205.1 Actinomycetota bacterium | reverse complement strand
AGCACGTATCGAAGCCCCGGGACTCCTGCGCGCGTGGCAACGGCCACGCTCCCGGTCACGAAGAGCGCCACCAAAAACGAGAGGCCCACCATCTCTCCCAGGGCGAAATGGATGACGCCGGTCAACCGGTAGACCAAGGAGAAAGCGACCGCAACCAGGCCATAAATGGCGCCGGCGGCAAGTCCCGTGACCACGATCTGTATGAGAAGCGCCACGCTCGCCCTCCTTTCCCAGACGTCGGCACGGTTTGACCGGCTGCGACGCGACGCAATATAGAGGTGACTTGCTCAGGTGCCGGATCGCCCCGTTGGCGGCTTTTGTGGCCGCCTTGTCGCTCGCCATGCCGGCGTGCAGCAAGGACGCGCCCAAGACTCACGCAAGCCCATCACCCAGCGCATTGCCGTCGCCAAGTGCAACCGTCAGCGCGATCGCCGGTGCGACGCCCCCCGACTGCAAGCCGCCGAAGGAAGTGTCGTTCCCCGACTGGGTCCCCGACGATCTGCCGTTCCCCGACGGCACGTATGCGTACCGTCAGCTCGGCCCGATCTCGGGTTACAAGCGAGCGCTATTCGTGTTGCCGATCGGCTCGACTCAGTTCGCCAAGATGGTGCTGAAAGAGTGGCCGAAACATGGTTACGTCCTAGGCCGTGGGGATTCGGAGCCCGGTGAGGTCGAAGACAACTTCAGCAAGTCGCCGGCAACGGGCGCGTTCAAAACGAACGACGTGTTCTGTACGCCGGGGTACACCATCATGTACCTGATCTACGCGAAGAAGGGGCCGAACATCCCGGTCCCGACGCCGAGCCCGACAGCAACGGCGAGCCCACTTGTGTCGAAGCACCGCAAGTAGCCGATGCTGTCGCGCCTCGCCGCGTTCACCGTCCGCCGCCGAAGGCCGATCCTCATCGCGGGGGCCGCGTTCTTCCTGGTGGCGGGGGCCCTCGGGGGGAACGTCGCGTCGCACCTGTCGTCGGGCGGGTTCCAAGACCCGGCCGCAGAATCGACGAAAGCCGACCAGGCTCTCCTGAACACGTTCCACACTGGCGCGCCGAACGTGGTGCTCGTAGTCACGGCAAAAAGTGGTGACGTCGACGACAAGCAAGTTGCAGCACAAGGCATAGCGCTAACGAAAAAGCTGAGCGCGGATCCCGACGTCGTTCAGGCGTTCTCCTACTGGACCCTCGGCTCGCCCCCACCTCTCAAGAGCGGCGACGGAGCCCAAGCACTGATCCTTGCCCGGCTGACGCGGCCGAACACGATCGAGACGTTGGGACCAGAGCTCGCGGTGGACAACTCCGTGATCTCGGTCGGCGTCGGGGGCCGAGCGCAGATCTTCGAGCAGGTCGGAACGCAGATCGAACACGATCTGCAGAAGGCTGAACTGATCACGTTCCCCGTCGTGCTGATCCTCTTGGTTTTCGTCTTCGGGAGCGTCATAGCCGCGGGCCTTCCACTTGCTATCGGAGGCGTCTCGGTGGTCGGAACCTTCTTGATCCTGCGCGCGATCGTTTCCGTCACTCCCGTGTCGATCTACTCGTTGAACCTCACAACGGCGTTAGGCCTGGGGCTGGGGATCGACTACAGCCTGTTCATCGTGTCCCGCTTCCGCGAGGAGTTGCGCGCGGGCAAGGAACCCGAGGATGCGCTGATTCGAACGGTAGAGACGGCGGGCAAGACGGTCGCGTTCTCTGCGGCGACGGTCGCCATCTCTCTAGCGGTTCTCATGGTTTTTCCCCTGTATTTCTTGCGATCGTTCGCATACGCGGGTATCGCGGTGGTCGCTTTGGCCGCGCTCTCGGCGCTCTTGCTGTTGCCGGCATTGCTGGCAGTCATCGGGCGTCGGATCGACAAATGGGTGCTCTTCCGGCATCACAGCACCGAGCCGGGCCAGGGGATGTGGCACCGCATCGCTACGTTCGTGATGAGACGTCCGGTGCCCATCGCGCTCTCGATCGTCGTCTTGCTGCTCGTCCTGGGCGCACCTTTCGTTGGCGTGAAGTTCGGATTGCCCGACGATCGAGTCCTACCGGAAAGCGCGTCGAGCAGACACGTCCAGCAGGACATCCGCGACAACTTCTCGGATCAGGAAGCGTCCGCACTCTCGATCGTCGCGATCGACTCGGGCCCCC
>JALZGD010000263.1:292-1152 GCA_030861205.1 Actinomycetota bacterium | reverse complement strand
ATGCAAAGACACTGTCTACCGTCCGCGGCGTCGCGCGCGTCGATGCATGGAACGGCTCGTACATCGGCGGGATCCAGGTCGCTGGCCCCGGTAAGGCGTCGGTGCGTTTCGTCGCCCCCGATTCGACGTGGCTGTCGGTGGTACCGGCCGTCGAGCCCCTGTCCGCCGCGGGCGAGCAACTCGTTCACGACGTACGCGCTGTCGATCCCCCATTCCCCGTGAAGATCGGCGGACCATCCGCGCAGCTCGTCGATTCGAAGAGCTCCATCTTCTCTAAAGCGCCGTTGGCCGGCGGACTCATCGCTCTCGTCACGTTCATCCTGCTCTTCCTGATGACGGGGTCCGTGCTCGTGCCGACCAAGGCCGTGGTTCTCAACCTGCTCAGCCTCACCGCGACGTTCGGGGCGATGGTCTGGATCTTCCAAGAAGGGCACCTATCGGATGCACTCACGTTCACGCCTGTCGGGTTCCTCGACACGACGACGCCGATCCTCATGTTCTGCGTCGCCTTCGGGCTGTCGATGGACTACGAGGTCTTCCTGCTGTCGAGGATCAAGGAAGAGCACGATCACAGCGGCGACAACATCGCCTCGGTCGCGATGGGGCTCGAGCGCACGGGCCGCATCGTCACCGCAGCCGCGCTGTTGCTTGCGGTTGTGTTCGTTGCGATCGCAACTTCCGGCATCACGTTCATCAAGATGTTCGGTGTCGGGTTGACCCTTGCCGTCGTCATGGACGCGACGTTGATCCGGGGCGCGCTCGTCCCCGCATTCATGCGCCTTGCGGGCCGCGCGAACTGGTGGGCGCCCAAACCACTACGCGCGCTCTACGAGCGATTCGGGATGTCCGAATCGTCCTAG
>JALZGD010000263.1:0-282 GCA_030861205.1 Actinomycetota bacterium | reverse complement strand
TCGGTTAGGCGAGCACCCGCTTGCGGAAGCCCGTCACTCCCAGCCAGCTGAGGAAGGCGGTCCCCGCGATCAGGCCCCCATAGATCGCCAGCAGGTTCATGTGCGGCAACTGTGGTGTCATCGCGGTGCGGAACGCCTCGCTCATGTAGACGAGCGGGTTGAAGAGAACCGCGATCTTGAGCCACCCGATCGGTGTGAGCGTCGCCCACGGGTAGTAGGTCGCGCCCAGGAACGTGATCGGGATGATGATCACCGAAAACACAAGCGGCACCTGTCGAGCTT
>JALZGD010000262.1 GCA_030861205.1 Actinomycetota bacterium | reverse complement strand
TGACCGGCAGTTGTGGCTCCAGAAGATCTTCGGCCTGCTCTTGCGCGCTGCCGGACTCCGCCCGATAGGCCTTGTAGGAATCGATCAGATCGACGCGCCATTCGGGTCGCCAGTCGTCATCGGCAGCACAACAGATGAACGCGGGATCGTGTTCGGCGATCAGGCCTTGAAGCATCCCGAGAAAGCCGTACGCGGCGTTGATCAGCGTCCCATCGGGAGCACGCAGCGTGTCGGGGACGGAGAACAGAGCTCGGTAGATGAGGCTTGCAGAATCGACAAGCAGGGTTATCCGGTCCGCCATAGCCAAAGTATCCATGCCATCCCTCTAGCCAGCATCACATGGGCCAACTAGCGTGCTATGGGTGATTCCTCCTATGCGCGTCGTTGCGCTCGGGGCCTTGGCGGTGCTGCTGGGAAGCGCCCTCATGTCCGCCACTTCTTCCGCCGGCGAAACGCTCTACGGCACGGCCGCCCAAGCGTCCAGCCGCAGCGCAATCTTGTGGACTAGAAGCGATGCCGCAGGACCCGTCTCTTGTGACGTCGCAACCGACAGATCCTTCAAGCACATCGTTACTGATTCGTGCGGAGGCACCGCCGATGAAGCTACCGACCTGACTGTGAAATCAACCGTGACGGGGCTCAAGCCGTCAACCAGATACTTCTATCGATTCGGCCCGGCAGACCTGATGGGATTTCCGTTGCAAGGGACTTTCAAGACCCTCCCGGTAAAAAGCACTGCTACGCCACTCGAGCTCTCGTTCACCGGCGACTCCGACATTTTGTGGAACACGCCACCAGAGGGTGACACACAACCGCCGTTCGCAGTGCTCGATCGCATCCGCGAAGAGCACCCCAACATGTTCGTGTACATGGGCGACACGATCTATTCGGATTCCGAGACCAACGCACCGACGGCCCTGACGTTCGACGAGAAAGCGCAGAAGTACAAGGACAACCGCATCGCCGCGACGCAGAGGCTGCTGCGATCGACGTCGACGTGGGCCATTTGGGACGACCACGAGGTCATCAACGACTTCGACGGGGCCCAGCTCGCGCAAGATGATCCTGCGCTGCTGACGGCCGGCCGGGACGCGTTCAACGCGTACTGGCCGGTTCACGAGAAGCGCTATTACCGAAAAGTTCCGTTCGGGAAGAACGCCGACATGTTCTTCTTGGACGAGCGCACGTATCGGACGCAGTCTGCCGACGAGGCGGATAGCCCGTGCCGCGATAAGAACGGCACTCTCGACAAGGCTCCAACGATGCCCGATTCGGATCGCGCCCAGTTGGGCTACCCACCTGCCGACCCTGTGTGCGTTGCCCACGTCAACGATCTGTCTCGGACGATGCTCGGGGCTACCCAGCTGCAGTGGCTCGAGAATGCGCTGCTGAAGTCCAAGGCCAAATGGAAGCTGATCATGAACGAAGTTGTGATCAGCCAACTCTTCGTGATCCCGTACGACAGATGGGATGGCTATTCGGCCGAGCGGACTGCTTTACTGCAGTTCATTGCCGACCACCACATCAAGAACGTTGTGTTCCTGACGACGGACATCCACGCCAACTTCGCGAGCCGCGTGTACGTCGACATCACAGCTGAGGGGTCCAAGCCCGTCGCGTACGAATTCGCGACGGGGCCGATCCAGACGTGCACGTTGAAGTGCGAGATCGAAGCGCTTACGACTCAAGGAGCCGGGGAGCTGTTCAAAAACTTCTTGATCTCTAATCACCTGATCGACGTCGACTGTGTGAATTTCGATTCATTCGGTTACGACGATCTCTCGATCCCGGCGACCGGAAGCGCGCTTACGAGCACGTTCAAGACGGATGAGCCGGCACGCGGAGGCGGCGGCAAGCTGATGACGGATGTTTCGGGTAATTCGCCGAAGACCTGTAAGCCGATCACGCTGAAGTCGGGGGCCTTCACTCCGTCTCGCTGAAGCGAGGTCCGCACGGGCCGCCGGGGCCCCCTGCTAATCGCGGAATGCCGCAACCGATGCTCATGTTCGTGGCGAATAGTGGGTGAGAAGCTGACGAGCCCACCCGATAGGAGGAACTGCCTTGAACACCCCGATGTGGCCCCCTCCGGAGGGCACGCCGCCCCCATATGGGTGGCACCCCTACGGTGAACCGCCACGGAGGCGCCGGTTCGGCCGCCGCGGCGTCGCTGTGGTTGTCGCCGTTGCCATGATCGCCGCTGCCGGCGGCGGCTTTGCTCTCGACATCCTCTTGCACCACGATCGCGGCCCGAACCAGACAACGGAGAGCATCGCTTTAGTACAGAGTGATGCAACCCCGCCTTCGTCATCCCTCACCCAGACGGTCAAGAACGTGCTCCCGTCGGTGGTGAACATCCATGTCACCGAGATCACCCCTGGATTGTTTGGCAGCGGCAGCACTCAGCGCGCAGAGGGGTCCGGGATCGTCTTGTCGAAAACGGGTCTCATCCTGACCAACAACCACGTCGTCGCGAACGCGACCAAGGTGTCGGTTGCGTTCACCGACGGTCACGATCGAATGACGGGGACCGTTGTCGGGACCGATCCGCAACACGATCTCGCGCTCGTTCGCGTTACGGCCGACGACCTCGACGCGATAACGCTCGGCCACTCTGACAACCTTCAACTCGGAGATGCAGTCACCGCCCTTGGGTTCCCGCTCGACCTAGGTGGCCCGACCGTCACACGCGGCATCGTCTCGGGCCTGAAGCGCGACATCACCGTCTCTTCGGACACGACCGGCGGAAGCGAGCACCTGACCGGACTGATTCAGACGGACGCCGCCATCAACCCGGGTAATTCCGGTGGGCCGTTGATCGACGCAAACGGCAATCTGGTCGGGATCGACACCGCGGCGGCCTCCGCAGCGTCGTCCGAGAATACCGGTTTCGCCATCGCGATCGATGACGCGGTCCCAGTGATCAAGGACATCCTTGCTAACAAGCCCGAGCAGAGAGCATGGATCGGCGTCGAGGTTCAGTCCGTCGACCAGCAGACGGCGGTAAGGCTCGGTCTTCCGGCGTCGACGCGCGGCGCATTGGTAGCAAGCATCGTCCCCGGCAGCCCCGCCGCAGCCTCCGACTTGCAGCGCGGCGACGTCATTCAAGCGGTCGACGGAAAGAGCGTTTCGTCGTCACAAGATCTGACCGATATCTTGGCCAGCTATAGCCCCGGTGACCAAGTGACGATCGACGTGCTCCGTTCCGGGGGCAAGGCCTCGGTCCGGCTGACGTTGGCTCAACGTCCGGCCGCACTGTCCGGATAACAAAGGTCATCGCCGTTCGTGCGTGAGCGGAAAAC
>JALZGD010000261.1 GCA_030861205.1 Actinomycetota bacterium | reverse complement strand
GGTTCAAGAAACGCGCGAGATCCTGAATCTCGGGCTCCCGCGCAGCATTTTCGATGTGGGTCGTTCCATGAGCTGTCACGGCGGCCATCAGCAGGTTCTCGGTGGCACCGACAGACGGGAACTCCAGCAGCACGCGCGTCCCTTGGAGCCGGTCGACCATTCCCTCTACAAAGCCGTGCTGCGATACGAACTTCGCCCCCATCCGCTCGAGGCCGCTGAGGTGGAGGTCGATCGGTCGCGATCCGATGGCATCGCCACCCGGCATCGCTATGCGCGCGCGCCCCAATCGCGCGAGCAACGGGCCCAACACCTGGATCGACGCCCGCATCTTCGTGACGAGGTCGTAAGGAGTCTCCTCGGACAGCTCGCCGGATGCATCGATCGTGAGGCGATCGCCGACGAAGGACACGGTCGCGCCAAGGCGTTCGAGCACGTCGGCCATCAAGAACACGTCGGTGATGCGCGGCGCGCGCGTCAACGTCACCGGCCCCGGCACCATCAACGAGGCAGCCATGATCTTCAGCGCCGAGTTCTTGGCCCCGGAGATGCGGACCTCACCCTCGAGGGGGCATGGCCCGTCGATGACGAACGATCTCATCGCGTAATTGTGACGCGAAAGAGGGCGGCCCCGCAGGGCCGCCCCATCATTGCGTTGCTAACGAAGCTAGCTGCGGCGCGTGGACTTGCGTCCTGTCGACTTCTTACGACCACCGGTAGAGCCGCCACGGCCGGATGCGGTGCGTGCGGTCTTCTTCGCGGTCGAGCGAGCGCCGCGAGCCGCAGTCTTGGCGGTCGCACTCGCACGGCGAGCGGTTTTCTTCGCTGCCGACTGCCCCCTGCGTGCCGTCTTCTTCGCGGTACGCGTTGTCCTCTTTGCAGTGGACTTGCCGCGGCGCGTCGCCTTCTTTGCAGTCGACCGAGCGCGCGAAGCAGTGGACTTACGTCCGGTCGACTTCTTGCGGCCGCCGGTTGACTTGCGTGCAGTGCTCTTCTTGCGACCGGTCGACTTCTTCGCACCCGTCGACTTGCGACCCGTCGATCTCTTTGTGCCTGTCGAACGCGGTTGATCCGGAGCCACCACCTCGGCTCCGACTTCCGCCGTGGCTGCCGCCAGACGCCTGATGTCCGCAACGCGGCTTCTGCTGGATGGCGACGGAGCAACAACATCAGCTGCAGCGCCCGCCACGTTCGATGCCGTGTCTCTCGCTCGCTCGATCACGCTTCTGTTGTCTGCCACTACAACCTCCCAGTTCGAGGAACAACAATGTCGGTTCCGCGCGAATGCTTATCTTGTTTGCCCGAACCGCGCAACAGCGAAACGTCACACGACGCGCGCATAAACGCATCGAACGTTGCTTAGTGAGCTATCGCTGCGTCAGATTCCCGATCCTGGGTCGATGTCGAGACGCGCTTCGATCATCCACAGATTGCGACGCACGCACTCGGGACACAGCGCGATGTTGCGACGGTTCGCGTCCGGCATCTCTTGCCATCCGAGCGGTGCGAGACCGTGCCGTCGCGGCTCGCTGCGACCGCATGAGGAGCAGAAGACCCGGTTGCGGAGGTTGTCCCGGTGCTCCTCCACGCTTGTTCCTAGCCCTTAACCCTTAGCTGCTCGCTCGACGCGCTGGATCGCCGCCTGAACCTGGGTATCGGAGATCTCCGCGTCTTCTCCTTGCGAGCGTCGGATCGCCTCTTCGATCTTCTGCTTCACCTCGTCGCCTGACACCGACCCTGCTTCGACCGCGTCGTCGGCCAGAACGATCACGTGGTAGCCGTCATCGGAGCCCTCTTCCCCACCTTTAGAGGCTTCGAGGAACCCGCCGGGAACGAAGAAAGCCTTCCGATCGCCACTTCCGACCACGGTGACGACGCCTGGAACGAGCGCCGCCAGAAATGGGATGTGATTACGCATGATCCCGAACTCGCCTTCGGGCGAGCGCGCGATCACGAGATCCGCTTCGCCGCGGAAGACCTCTTGTTCGGGCGAGACGATCGATACCTGCATCAGGCGTTCTTAGCCTCCGCCTCTACTTCCTCGATGCCGCCCTTCATGTAGAACGCTTGCTCCGGCACGTCGTCGTACTCGCCCTCGGCAATCGCCTTGAACGACTGGATCGTCTCCGCGACCGGGACGTACTTGCCGGGGATGCCGGTGAACTGCTCGGCAACGAAGAACGGCTGGCTCAGGAATTTCTGGATCTTGCGAGCACGTTGGACCGTCACTTTGTCCTCTTCCGAGAGCTCGTCGATACCGAGGATCGCGATGATGTCCTGGAGACTCTTGTAGCGCTGCAGGATCTGCTGCACCGTCATCGCCACGTTGTAGTGCTCATCGCCGACGTAACGGGGGTCGAGGATCCTCGAGGTGGAGTCGAGCGGGTCGACTGCCGGGTAGATACCGAGCTCGGAGATCGCTCGGGATAGAACCGTCGTCGCATCGAGGTGCGCGAACGTCGTGTGCGGAGCCGGGTCGGTGATGTCGTCGGCCGGCACGTAGATCGCTTGAAGCGACGTGATCGATCGGCCCTTCGTCGAAGTGATGCGCTCCTGGAGCTCGCCCATCTCTTCCGACAGTGTCGGCTGGTAGCCGACCGCAGAAGGCATACGGCCGAGCAGGGTCGACACCTCCGAGCCTGCCTGAACGAAGCGGAAGATGTTGTCGATGAATAGCAGGACGTCTTGGTGCTCGCGGTCGCGGAAGTACTCGGCCATGGTGAGCGCGCTGAGCGCTACGCGGAGACGCACGCCCGGAGGCTCGTCCATCTGGCCGTAGACGAGCGCGGTCTTGTCGATCACGCCCATCTCTTTCATCTCGAGCCACAGGTCGTTGCCCTCACGCGTGCGCTCGCCGACACCGGCGAACACCGACACACCGCCGTGTTGCTCGGCAACACGGTTGATCATCTCGGTGATGACCACGGTCTTGCCGACGCCGGCACCGCCGAACATCCCGATCTTCCCGCCCTGCACATAGGGCTCGAGGAGGTCGATGACCTTGATTCCGGTCTCGAACATCTCGGTTTTTGGCTCGAGCTCCTCGAACGGAGGCGCCTGACGGTGGATCGGCCACCTCTCGACGTCGTCCGGGACCGTAGATCCGTCGACCGGCTCACCGAGGACGTTGTAGACGTGACCGAGAGTCGAGGGCCCCACCGGGACAGTGATCGCAGAGCCGGTGTTGGTCACCTTCGCACCCCGTACCAATCCGTCGGTGTTCTTCATACAGATCGCCTTGACGGTGTTCTCGCCGATGTGCTGGCTGACTTCGGCAGTGATCGTGTCCGTCTTGCCGTCGACCG
>JALZGD010000260.1 GCA_030861205.1 Actinomycetota bacterium | reverse complement strand
CCTCCGCGCGGGCGGCCGCGAGCGCGCCGAGGCCCTCGATCAGCACCCCCGCCATCGCCGCGCGGTACCCGAACCACCGCCGGACGAGGAGCTCCGCGATGGCAGGGCCGACCGCTCCCGGCGGTTCTTGCGCTTCGACGAAGTGGATGACGCCGTTATCGCCGACCTCGCCGCCCATCGGCATGTCGGGTGGCTCGTCGCCGAAGGGGGCCTCGGCCATCCCGCCCGTCAGCGCCGCAGGCACCTCGGGCAGTGGGTCGAGCAGATAGATGTCGACGTTCTCCGCGGCCTGCTCCTTCGATGCCTCCAGCAGTTTCTGCAGCTCGCCGACGATCTCGTCCGCGGCACGCAGGTAACGAGACGCGTTCTCGGCCGCGATCGAGCCGCGAGCCGCACGGATCGTCACTCGTTTGCCGACTTGCTCGTCCCAATCGACGGCCGGTGCGGCTGAGGCTCCCGTCGGTGTATCCATGACCCCCTCGCTCATCGTCGTCCTCTAGCTCTCGTTGAACGTATCTCGGGCGCCCGCTGCGTCGGACAGCGCCATTGCAACCTGTTTCATCGATGCGAACTTGTCGTCTTGTTCGAGACAGCGAGCGAGGACACGCGCAAGGTCTGGCTGCACAGCTACTCCTTTACCTTGCGCTCGGCGCGTGATCGCTTCCGCATCCAGTGCCGATGGGTCCGGGTCGTCGCCTGTCGCCGCGAACACGAGCAGTGCTCCGAGTCCGTAGATGTCGTCCAACGGAGAAGCCGCGCCACCGTTCCTTTGATTGGGTGACACATAGCCTTCGGTGCCGGCTCCGAATGAAGTCGTAGCGCTGCCGATCGGCTGCGCCAGCTCCAGGTCGATCAAAACGAGATTCGTACCGGCAATGACGTTGATCGGGTTGAGGTCGCGGTGGACGAAGGACCGATCGTGCATGTAGTCGAGCCCAGCTGCGAGATCTCTGCCCCACGCAATGATCTGTTGCTCATCGGGAGGAGCACCGCTCGAATGCATCTGGTGAACCATCTCGCCGAAAGTCGTGCCGCCGACGTAGTTCATAGCGACGAATAGGTCACCCTCGAATTCGATCGTGTCGCTCACCGTTGGGAAATGGAGATCGCCCGACAGTTCCGTGAGTAGTTCCGCCTCCATCCTGAGGCGATCGCGCGCGTCTTTGCCGTCCGGCGTAGCGATCGCGTCGCGCCACGCGCGCTTCAGTACGCACGATCGCTTCTCTATGACGTCGACCGCTAGATGAACGGCGCCGCGAACCGACCGGTGCAACGTTCCGGTGATCAGGTATCGGTCTGCGATCAGCCTTGTTTTCTGCTCATCGACCAATCCGGACGCGACGAACGGATCCGGCGGCGAGCCGATGTGCTCCGTCGTCGCCGCTTCGACGTAGTCGCCGAAGCGGTAGTGCACGAGACTGGTGGACGACAGAGACCTCTCGTCGAGGACGCGGGGGCCGCGCAGGCCCTTCGTCGCAGAGTCCAGAGCTCGCGCGAGTCGCACCGATTCGTCGGGGTCGGACGGGTACGCCGTCAGGAACTTCCCTGCCTGTCTGAGCCCTCCCGAGCCTTCGTTGAGCTCGATCAGGTGCCTCATCGTCGCGGTGACCTTGAAAGGCGTCCGCTCTTCGACCAGCACCGGCACGCACGCGTCGAGTACGTCCTGCGCGCTCGTTGGGATCGCGCTCACATGGAGCTTCCAGCCTCGTTCGGGGAGCTCGCGCTCGGGGAAATCGACGTGAACCCAGACGCCGTTTGGATCCTCTATCACCCGGGTTCCGACGTGGAGTTTTTCGGAGACGAGCTTCTCGAGGTACGACGCGACGGAGGGCTCGGACTGTGCCGAGCCCTCCGAGGTGTAGTTGTCGACTATCGACGGTGCCAGTAGTAACCGCCGTACCAGAAGCGGCAGGTCCGCCAGTAGGTGATGTAGCTGTGGCCGGCGACGTCCTCGCCTTCCTTGGCCTCGCCCTCCTGGTCGGCGAGGTCGGTCCATCTCGGTACCGCGACTGGCCGGCCGGCCCTGCTCGAGCTCCTCCCACTCGAGTGCTTGCATCCCCAACAAACACCGAGCCGGTCGCGAAATCAGTCAAGTCGACGACATTTGACGTGTCAACCTGGTTACAGGTTTTTCGCGCCGCTCTCCAAGATGTCGCGCGCGCGGCGCGACAAAACAGTCGCTCCCTTGCCCTCATAGAGACCGATCGCTTCTTGGAGCCTCGCGCGCGCTTGCGATGCGTCGCCCAGAGCGGCGTTCGCCACTGCGACGTCGACGAGACGGTCGGCCGCCTGCACCAGTCGCACGGGCGCCGGCGGCGAGGCGTCCGATTCGCTGATCGCGTCGATCGCTTCGGCACGCGAGTGCGGTGCCAGCGCCCTCGCGCGTAACGCGTGCAGCTCGCCCGGGGATGTCTCTGGTGCTTCAGACGCCGTGACTTCCGAGAGCGCAACGAGGGCGCGTTCTGCGATCGCGAGGGCCTCTGCAGGACGCTGGGACGCACACAGCGCGCGAGCAGCGACGGCCGCTGCATCGATTCCTGCTGGATGCGCGATCGAGAGGAGATCGTCGAGATCTTCAGACGCACGCTGGAACGCGGCCCCGGGATCGCCAGCGGCGAGCTCGATCAATGCAGCCGTTCTTGGGATCCGCGCTACCCAAGGAGGCTGCATCAGACCGACCTGGATCGCCTCGGCGTCTGCGAGGGACAAGCGCGCGACGTCGAAGTGGCCATCGAGCGCGAACAGCAATGCGGCGTTGGCTTTCAAGGCGATCTCGACGAACGAGCTAAGTTGGGCGATCGGCCCAACCCCTTCGAAACGGGCCAATGCGTCACGTACCGCGAGCGGTCCTGCGGTCAGGATGGTGAGGTACGAAACGGCCATCCGCGACAGCAAGGTTCGAGCCTGGGCGCGATATGCAGCGACGAGACCCTTTTGCATGTTCGTTATCGCGCGATCGGCGTCGTTCGTGATCCATGCGATGTGCGCGAGCGCTTCCCGCACTTGCGCTATACCAGGGTCGTCGCCACATTCGGTCAAGGTCTCGTCGAGCGTTTCGAGCTCGTTCACCGGCGGCTCGTCCGGCGTGACTGCTTCATCAACCATGAGTTGCCAGAGGCGAAGCCGCGCTTCGGCGCAGCGATCCTCGGCCGCTCGTGCCTCTTCGATGCCGCGTCGGGCTCGCTCGCCGATCTCGCCCGCGCGACCTGTGGCGAGGAGCGCCTCACAGGAATCGGCCAAGTGCGACAGACGCTCGGGACTGCCGCCCGGCAGCAATGCGGCGGCGCGCTCGAGAAGTCTCGCCCCCGAGACCATGTCTGCTC
>JALZGD010000080.1 GCA_030861205.1 Actinomycetota bacterium | reverse complement strand
TGATCATGTACGCGGACGAAGTCACCGACTCCATGCGCCGCGCCATCTCGGAGACCCAGCGTCGACGGCAGATCCAGCTCGCGTACAACGAGAAGCACAACATCGATCCGCAATCGATCCGCAAAGCAGTGTCAGACATCCTGATCGAAGGTCTCGGGCGCAAGCGCGATGCCACCGTGCCTACGAAGTCCCGAAGCAGACGAAGAGATCCCGTGGGCGGAACTCCCGATGAGTTGCGGCGGGTTCTATTGCAGCTGGAAGAAGAGATGCATCAGGCTGCCGAAGATCTCCGTTTCGAGTACGCCGCACGTATCCGTGATGAGATCGTGGATCTGAAGCGAGAGCTCCGCGAGGTCGGGTAGGCTCTAAGCCGAAGCGGCAGACATCAGCCGCGAGTCGTCATCGACAGGTCTCGACTGTATGACCGGGGGCTTAAGGGGGACCCACAGCGAGAACGTCGATCCCTCTTCGGTCGAACGCTCCAACCACAGCCGTCCGCCCAGCGCGTCGGCGAGGCTCTTGCAGATGTACAGACCCAACCCGGTGCCTCCCACCGCTCGCGTCATCGAAGAATCGACCTGGTAGAAGCGATCGAAGATCTTGTCCTGGACGTCGGCCGGGATGCCGTTGCCCTGATCGACGACGGACACTTTGACTCCCTCCGCCTCCGAGACACCCAGGATCGTGATCTTTGGCGAGTCGGGCGCGTACTTCAGAGCGTTGTCGACGAGGTTCGAGATGATCTGGTGGATCTTGCCCTCGTCGGATTGGACGACGGGGAAGTCCGACGCGAATTCGACTACGAAGTTGCTGGCGCCGGCGCGGTCCCGCAGCTCTTCCACGACGTGCTCCGAGGTTCGCTCGAGCGACACGGGAGCCATCAGCGCGCTCATCTTGTTCGATTCGAGACGGGCCACGACAAGGAGGTCCTCGATCAATCGGTGCAGCCGGTCGCTCTGGCGCTCGATCGTTTCGAGGAAGCTTCTCTGGTCCTCCGGCGCGAACTGGACGTCCGGTCGCAGAAGTGTCTTGACGTATCCCTGGATCGAGGTAAGCGGCGTGCGGAGCTCGTGCGAGACCGACGCGACGAAGTCGTCTTTCAATCTGTTCATCTCGGTCAAGTGATCCAGGCTCTCTTGCAGCTCCCCGACCAGTCGAGCGTTCTCGAGGGAGCTGCTGGCATGGTTCGCCAACGTCTCGAAAAGCTGGAGGTCGGACTCGTCGAACGTACTGATGTCGCCGAGACGGTTCGCCACCCGCAGGATCCCGATGACCTTGTCCTCTGCAAACAACGGTGCGGCCATGAGATCGCGGATGCCCAATACGTCGTAGTGCACACGACTGTCCTCGTCGTGCATCGTCCGTGGCACCAGAACGGCGCGCTGTCCGGTCATGACGGATTCGCACGCGGTGTCGAGGGGGTCGAGTGTGACCGGCCGCATCAGGTCGAAGTTGTCGTCCGGCCCGAGAGTCGTCTGCAGCGTGAGGTCGTCATCGTCGAGTGGGAGAAGCAGGATGTGGGCGATCTCTGCCCGGAACATCTCACGTGCCTGGCTCAGCAGCGCGAGCTGTGTCTCTTCGAGCTTCAGGGAACGTTGCGCGACGCGGCTAGCCCGATAGAGCTGCTCGAGGCTCTCGTGCTTCTGACGACCGGATGCGTAGGCCCGGTAGGCAAGGAACAGCGCCGATGCCGGCACCAGGATCAACCAACCGGCCCCGGGCTGGTGCCACAGGATCGTGATCTCGATAAGAGCGAGCGACGTGTTCGTGAGTGAGATTCCAAGCGAGATGGAGATGACGTTCCAGACGGCGTGCAGGTTGAGCCCTGCGCCCGAGAGGTACATCGCCAGGTTGATCGTCAGCACCGACATCGCAGTGCCGGCGGCCGTGGCCGCGAAGGCAGCGATCCAGCCTGTAGGTCCGATCGGGTTCGCCGGATTGACGACCGCCCGGAACACGAGCGTGACGATGACTGCGTTCAACATGAAGTTCGCGAGGTTGAACGTCAGCTTCAACAAAGATTGCCGCCGTCGGAGCAACGCGATAGCTGCGCCGACCAATTGCGCCGTAATCAAGATGCCCGGGGACACGAAGAAGAGCCCGGCGACCAACGGGATCTCGCTGAGAGCGAAGGAGTGTGCGTCCCTACGGAACTGAAGGTGAACGATGAAGACCTCGGCCCCCAGGAACATCGCAGTAAGGAGCCACCACGGGATGTGCAGGGGAGTGTCGAGCGCGTGCAGGTGCCGCAGGAAGAGCATGTACAGGAGCAGCCCGATCTCTGCGATCAGCATCGCCAGGAAGGCGACGCGCTGGCCGCCCCGTGACCGGGAATGGGAATGGGCGGGTTGGTTTCCTGTGGGGTTCATTTCTTGGTTCATCGGTGGCCTCTAGGCGGCTCTTTAGTGCTGCGACCAGGAAAAACGAAGAGGAGCTCCGGTCCTCGGAGCTCCTCTTTCCGGCCCCGAATGGACCGGTTATCGATATGACGGGCCCCGAAGGCGGACGGGGTGCGGTCCGCCCGCCTTCGAGAGGCCCAGACTTACTTGATCAGTCCCAGCTGGCGCCGCTCCACGAGTTGCCGCTCCAGCTGTTGCCCGACCAGCTGTTGCCGCTCCACGAGTTGCCGCTCCAGGACACTCCGGACCAGCTCACGCCGCTCCAGGAGTTACCCGACCAGCTGTTGCCGGACCACGAGTTGCTGCTCCACGAGTTGGAGCTCCAGCTCACGCCCGACCAGCTGTTGCCGCTCCAGGACACTCCGGACCAGCTCACGCCGCTCCACGAGTTACCCGACCAGCTGTTGCCGGACCAGGAGACGCCGTTCCACTGGCCGCCGCTCCAGGAGACACCGCTCCAGGAGTTACCCGACCAGCTGTTGCCGGACCACGAGTTGCCCATGATGTCCATCTCGCCCTGCAGAACACTGCCCGTCGAGTCCTGCACGTGCATGGTGCCTCGTGACAACTCGAGCGAGCCCATGCCCGTCGACAGCGGGAAGGTCTGGGTTGCAACGGGGGTCACGGCCTTTGCCGCAGCGGCGAGGTCGAGCTCGCCGGCCCCCTGGGAGACAGGGTCACCCAAGGGCAGCTTCGATGCCGTCGTCTTCAGCAGCGCTTTGACCTGGTCCGGGGTGATGCCGGGACGCTGCTGCTCGATCAGAGCAACTGCACCAGAGACGACCGCTGCTGCTTGCGAGGTGCCGGAGCCGCGGAAGTAACGGTCCGAGACGTAGCCCTCGGGGTGGGTCATGTCGACGTTGCTACCTGGCACCCTCAGGCTGACGATGTGCGTTCCCGGCGCAACGAGGTCGGGGTTCCGCGTGCCGTCGCCACGAGCGGTCCAATCAGGTGTCGTGTCGTCGTTGGTCGGCCACGTGCCCTTGGTGTCGTTCGCCCCAACGGCGATGACGTATGGGTCGTTTGCCGGGTCCTCGAGTCGGCCGTTGTTGAAGCCGTTGTTGCCTGCCGCCGCAACGACGACGATGCCCTTGCGCCACGCAACCTCGGCTGCGTAGTCGAGCGGGTCGGCTACGTAAGGCTGGTTCGAGTCAGTACCGAACGACAGGTTCAGAACCTTGATGTTCATCCCGTTGTCGCTGCGGTGCTGCACGACCCAGTCGATCGCGGCCAGGACCTGGCTGACGTCGACTGCACCGTTGGCCGAGCCGACCTTGACGTTGATCAGACGAGCGTCGGGTGCGACACCCAGGAACTGATCCGGGGCGGCAGACCCTTCTTTGCCCGGCGCGACCGAAGCGTCCCGCCCCGCGATGATGCCGGCGAGGTGTGTGCCGTGGCCGTATGCGTCGAGGTAGCGAAGGTTGTCTGCCTGTGAGTCGAAGCTGAGGTCCGCTCCGTTGACCACCTTGCCGGTCCCGTTGATCCCACTGACGGGGGCGATACCGGTGTCGATGATGGCAACGTCGACACCCTTACCGGTGATGCCGCGCTGGTAGAACTGGTCGGCCTTCACCGAACGAGCGAGGTTGTACATCGACCCGACGTCTTTCGACGGGTCGTAGTTGATTGCCTCGAGTTGGACCTTGCCGTTGGGGCTGACTGCCGCCACGCCGGCTGCGTGCTGAACCGCGGACAGCTCATCGGCGGGTACTTTCGCCGAGAAGCCGTGAATGATCGAGATCTTGTGCTCGACCGTCCCTCCTGCTGACTCCACGCTCTTCACAGCCTGTGCTTGACCACCGGGGAGCGCCCGAACGATCACGGACACCATCCCTTCAAGCGTGCGGCTGGTCTGAGCGGCCCCTACCGGGGATGACAGCATGGAGACCGCGACGACAGACGCGAGGAAAAGCCCCATCAGGCGTGTGGCCTTCTTGGAGTCATCCCAGCTGATGCCGTATGCGATCTTCATTCACCCTCCTTCCGTCCTCTGAGCCCGTCCGTGGGCGCATCTTTTTCCAGTAACTGGGTATCCATCGGCCGCGGCCCTAGCCCGGCACATAGTCAATCCTGACTATTTCTGGAAATTCGTCCGCGGCCGGCGCGACAGGGTGCGGCGGAGCGGTTGCCGGGGCCGAGCTGGCTCAGCTGGGTGGCGGTGTCTAGCGGTGTCTAGAGGAGGTCGCTTAGCTCGCTGAAGCAGCGATCGATCTCGTCCTCGTTGTTGAAGAAGTGAGGGGACATCCTGAGTGCGTCGCCGCGCCTATCCACGACGACGTCGCGGTCGAAAAGCGCATGGAGGATCTTTTCGCACGCGTCGACGCCTCCGGGGATCCGGACGCGGACAAGGCCGCCTCGGCGCTCAGGCTCCCGGGGGGTCAGCAGTTCGAGCCCGGCCTCGTCGACGTGCTCGATGATGCGGCCCGTGAGCTGCTGGTTGCGGCCCCTGACCGCCTGGACCCCGACCTCGGAGATCAGCGACAAGCCGCCCGCGGCCGTCCACGCAAGGGGGAGCGGATATGTCCCGGCTTCGAAGCGCCCGGCGTCGGGGCTGAGGTTCAGGCCGGACCTGTCGAATGAGAAGGGGTCGACGGTCCCGAACCATCCGACGACCAGGGGCTCGAGCGTCGGCGCGAGGTCGGCCCGGCAGTACATGAAGGCCAGCCCCTGGCCCCCGCACAGCCACTTCAGGACACCGCCCAATAGAAGGTCTATGCCTGTGGATCTCACGTCGACCGGCACGATGCCCGTGCCGTGGAAGTCATCCACGACCACCAACGCGCCGTGGTCGTGCGCGGCCGCAACGATCGGTTCCAGGTCCACGATCCACGACGACTCGAACAGCACGCGGTTCACGTTCACGATCGCGGTCCGGTCGTCGATCCGCGCCACGTACTCCTCGGGATCCACGCGGATGCCGTCCGGCGTTGGAACGACGTCGAGCTCGGCCCCTCGCCGCTCCTGCGCCCGCCATACGTAGTGGTTCGTCGGGAAGTCCATCGCCGAAAGGACGATCTTCGGGCGTTCCTTGAGGTCGAGGCACGTCGCGATCGACGACAACCCTGCCGACACCGACGGGACCAATGCCATCTCGTTGCGGGAAGCACCGAGGATCCCGGCAAGCACACCGCGGCACTCGTCGAGCTTCGGGAGCCCGTGATCGAGCCACAGTTCCTCGGGGCCCAGTCGTTGCCACAGATCGAGATGCTCTTCGGCAGCGGCGCGGCTGCGCACCGAGAGGGGACCGAGCGACGCGGAGATCAGATAGGTCCGACGGTCCACGATCGGAAATTCGGTTCGGTACCGCTCCAGCTCGTGCGCCATGAAACGAGGTTACTCCCGGGCTGGAACGCGAAAAGCGCAGGTAGGGAAGGAAGTTACAGGCGCGTCGTTTAGCATCTTCGTGATGCCAGAGCCCCTCGCCTCATCCGCGGGCCGACTCGTTATAAGGGGGGCCCGAGAGCACAATCTCAAGAACGTCCACCTCGAGCTTCCGCGCGATTCGTTGATCGTCTTCACCGGCATCTCGGGGTCGGGGAAGTCGTCGCTTGCATTCGACACGATCTACGCACGTTACGTCGAGTCGCTTTCGTCCTACGCGCGGCAGTTCCTCGGTCAGATGGACAAGCCCGACGTCGATTTCATCGAGGGCCTGTCCCCGGCGATCTCGATCGACCAGAAGTCGGCGTCGCGCAACCCCCGGTCAACCGTAGGGACGATCACGGAGATCTACGACTATCTGCGCCTGCTCTATGCGCGCATCGGCAGGCCCCACTGTTACAACTGCGGGCGCCCGATCGCTCGCCAGACACCGGAACAGATCGTCGACCAGGTGCTGCAGCTCGCCGAGGGCACACGTTTTCAAGTCCTCGCACCGATAGTCCGCAGCCGCAAGGGCGAGTTCACGGCGTTGTTCGAGGACCTCGCCCGGCGCGGGTACGCGCGGGCGCGCGTCGATGGCGAGGTCAAGGACCTATCGGAAACGATCCGTCTCGACCGTTACTTCCAGCACGACATCGACGTGATCGTGGACCGTCTCGTTATGAAAGAGGGAATCGGTAGTCGGCTGACCGACTCGGTCGAGACCGCGCTCAAGCTCGCCGAAGGAACGGCGGCGATCGAGCTCGTCAATGAGACTCCCAATTCCGCACTCGGCGGCGCCGTTGACTCTGCAGAAGACATCCTGTTCTCCGAGAAGTTCGCATGCACGTTCTGCGGTATCAGCTACGACGAGCTTGCGCCGCGCAACTTCTCTTTCAACTCGCCGTACGGCGCATGTGAACGATGCGACGGTCTCGGAACGCATCTCGAAGTCGACGCCGACCTCGTGATCCCGAACCCCGAGTTGTCGATCGATGAAGGTGCGATCGCGCCGTGGTCGCAACGAACGACCGAATATTTCACGCGTCTGCTCGACTCTGCAGCCAAGACGTTCAAGTTCAAGACCAACGTGCCGTTCGCAAAGTTGCCGAAGAAAGCGCGCGACATCATCCTGTACGGCTCCGAAGAGCAGGAGATCCACGTCCGTTACCGCAATCGCTTCAACCGTCTGCGCTCGTACTGGGCGATCTACGAAGGTGTCATTCCGTGGCTCGAGCGCCGGCGGGACGAAACGGACTCCGAGTACGCGCGCGAGCGCTACGAGCAGTACTTCCGAGAGGTTCCGTGTCCGGCGTGCAAAGGGGCGCGTTTACGCCCGGAGTCACTTGCGGTAACGCTCGGCGGCAAGAACATCCACGAGTTGTCGAGCCAGTGCATCGGAGATGTCGACGATTTTCTTCGGAAGATCGAGTTGTCCGATCGAGAGACCACGATTGCCGAGCGCGTGCTGAAGGAGATCCACGCTCGGCTCGGCTTTCTCTTGGATGTCGGCCTCGATTACCTGACCCTGGCACGGGGGGCCGCCACCCTCGCCGGAGGCGAGGCGCAGCGGATCCGTCTCGCGACCCAGATCGGATCGGGTCTCGTTGGTGTCTTGTACATCTTGGATGAGCCCTCGATCGGCTTACACCAGCGGGACAACCGTCGATTGATCGACACGCTGGTGAGGTTGCGCAATCTCGGCAACACGCTGATCGTCGTCGAGCACGACGAAGACACGATCCGCACTGCAGACGTCGTCGTGGATATCGGCCCGGGCGCCGGTGAGCACGGCGGCGAGGTCGTGTTCGCGGGTCCGTTAGAAGATCTGCTGAAGCAGAAGAACTCGCTGACGGCTGACTACCTGGCCGGACGGAAATCGATCGAGCTGCCGTTGCGACGCCGGTCGACCGACCAGGGGGAGCTCGTGGTGAAGGGAGCCCGCGAGCACAACCTGCGGGACATCGATGTGGCCTTCCCCCTGGGCTGCTTCGTCGCCGTGACGGGGGTGTCCGGGTCCGGTAAATCGACGCTCGTGAACGACGTTCTGTATCGAGCGGTTCACCAGACGCTCAACCGCAACGCTCGACTCGTCGCCGGGCGCCACAAGAGGATCACCGGGCTGGAGCTGGTCGACAAGGTCATCGACATCGACCAGAGCCCGATCGGCCGGACACCGCGCTCGAATCCGGCGACCTATACGGGAGTCTTCGACCACGTGCGCAAGTTGTTTGCGAAGACGCCGGATGCGAAACGCCGCGGCTATCAGCCCGGAAGGTTCTCGTTCAACGTCCGGGGGGGCCGGTGCGAGGCGTGTGCTGGAGACGGCACGATCAAGATCGAGATGCATTTCCTGCCCGACGTGTATGTCCCTTGCGAGGTGTGCAAGGGCAAGCGTTACAACCGGGAGACTCTCGAGGTCCGTTACAAAGGAAAGAACATCTCGGAGGTGCTCGCGATGAGCGTGTCCGAAGCGTGCGAGTTCTTCGCACCGATCCCGCCGATCGCGCGCCACATGAACACTTTGCGCGACGTCGGTTTGGGTTACATCAAGTTGGGGCAGCCGGCACCGACGTTGTCCGGCGGCGAGGCGCAGCGTGTGAAGCTCGCGACGGAGCTCTCGAAGAGATCTACGGGCAAGACGCTCTACATCCTCGACGAGCCCACGACCGGTTTGCACTTTGATGATGTTTCGAAGCTCCTCGGCGTTCTTCATCGATTGGTCGATGCGGGGAATACCGTCGTGGTCATCGAGCACAACCTCGATGTGATCAAGACCGCGGATCACATCGTGGACCTCGGCCCTGAAGGCGGAGCGGGCGGAGGCACGGTCGTCGCATCCGGAACCCCCGAGGAAGTTGCAGCGAATCCGCGCTCTTACACAGGGCAGTACCTAAAGCCGATGCTGCCGGGAGCGCGCCCTAAGCGAAAAGTGGCAGCATCCCGAACGCGTTCGCGAGCAACAACGCGGCGGCGCGAGCCTGTCTGACTACAGACGGAACGCCGTCGTCATCGACGTTGCGTTGCACGCGCGTCTGAGGCACTTCACGCCGAGCATCTTCTCCCATGTCCTCAGAAGTGAGTAATGGGTGAAATGCCCTCGCGCGACGGTGTGCCGCTTCACCGATGGCGCAACGACGACCGTGTAGATGTGGTTAGAGCTGGACTCGCCTTCGTCGTAAGTGATGAACAAAGCTGTGCGTCCCGATGCGTAGGCGGTGCTGTTAAGGATCTTGGGGACCCATCGACTGAGCCATTTGTCGCCTACCGAGATGGATGCGTCGTGCTCGTCGTGGCGCAGATCCGGGGTGATGAAGGCGAATTTCGGAAGCGAATCGTTGGCTAGGTCGTCAACCAGCCCGCCGTTGGATGCTCCTAACGGCACATCTTTTTGAGTACATTCGACCGCGATCTTCGTGTAGTAGGGGGGCGGGTTGTGACGGACGGCGTAATGCTTGATGGGATCGTCGACGGTCTGACAGTTCGACGTCATGTGCTCTTCGTAGGCCTTCCAATCGCCAACCTGCCCGAATAGCGATCTCGCTCCGGTGTTGCATCCGGGAGCTGCAGAGCAGTCGCTTCTCGACCACTTCAAATATGGGCGTCCCGATGTCATCGCGAGGTAGTTCGGCAGACTGGGGTTCGTGATGGCGTAGTAGCGCCTCGCGAGGCCACACCGACGCGCGAGGCGATTCAGATATGGCGAGTGGCCGGCTACCTGATCGAAGGAGCGGTTCTCCATGACGA
>JALZGD010000007.1:16640-22069 GCA_030861205.1 Actinomycetota bacterium | reverse complement strand
CCCCAGACGGAACGATCGCGTTCGCGACCGTCCATTTCCAGAAGATCGAAGGTGATGTCGTCCCGGTCCAGATCATCAAGAAGCTGATGGCCGACACCGAAGCGGTGCACCAAGCCGGGTTGACGGTCGAACCCGGAGGCCCACTGGTCCAGTTCGCCGAGTTCGAGAACCCCGGCGGAGCCGAAGGCATCGGCCTTCTCGCCGCGATGATCATCCTGCTGGTCACGTTCGGCTCGGCCCTCGCTATGGGGCTGCCGATCCTTTCCGCGCTGTTTGGGATCGGGATCGGATTGTCTCTCGTTCTCTTATCGGCAAACTTCTTGAACGTCCCAAACTTCACCCCACAACTCGCGTCGATGATCGGCATCGGCGTCGGGATCGACTACGCGCTCTTCATCGTGACGCGTTACCGCCAGCACCTTCACCAGGGGATGGACCCCGAGCAAGCGGTCATCGTCGCGATGACGACGTCGGGGCGAGCCGTCGTCTTCGCCGGCATAACCGTCGTGATCTCCCTACTCGGCATCCTGCTGATGGGCTTCTCTTTCGTGCAAGGAGTTGCAGTCGGAGGGGCTGCCACCGTCGCCGTCACGATGTTCGCGTCGATCACTTTGCTTCCGGCCATGCTCGGATTCGTCGGCCGCAACATCGATAAATGGCGGCTCCCGCTGTTCCATCGCCACGAAGCAGGCGATGAGCGGTCGATGTGGTTCCGCTGGAGCCGCGTCATCCAACGGCGTCCGGTTGTCATGTTGCTAATCGCGCTGGTCGTCATCGTCACTTTGTCTCTCCCATTGTTCGCGATCCGTCTGGGCTTCCCGGACGCCGGCACCAACGACCGCTCGCGGGCGAGCCGCCGGGCGTACGACCTGTTGAGCGAAGGTTTCGGTCCCGGATTCAACGGTCCCCTCCTGTTGGCGGCCGACGTGAACGCTCCGCAAGACCTCGGGACCCTCAAGTCATTGTCCGAGCGCCTCGGCCAAGTGCCCGGGGTTGCTGCGGTCACGCCGCCGTTCCCCAACTCGAGCGGGAACGCGGCGATCATCACGGTGTTTCCGACGACGTCGCCGCAAGACGAGAAAACGTCCGATCTCGTCACCAGGTTGCGCGACGGCGTCATCCCTCAAGCGCTAGCGAACTCTGGTGTCGATGTCTTCGTCGGTGGACAGACGGCAGCATCGATCGACTTCGCGAACGCGAACTCGCAGCGCTTACCGATCCTGCTGGGCGTCGTGATCGCGCTGTCGTTCTTGTTACTCGTCGTCGTTTTCCGATCGATCGTCGTGCCTGCGAAAGCGGCGGTCATGAACCTGTTGTCGATCGGCGCGGCGTACGGCGTGATCGTCGCGATCTTCCAGTGGGGATGGGGAAAGAACCTTCTCGGCGTGCATGGAACAGGCCCGATCGACGCGTGGGTCCCGATGATGCTTTTCACGATCCTTTTCGGGCTCTCGATGGACTACGAGATATTCCTTCTCTCGAGGATCCGCGAGGAATACCTGCGCACGAAGGACAACGCGCTCGCCGTAGCGAACGGGCTTGCCTCCACCGCGCGTGTGATCACCGCTGCCGCGGCCATCATGGTCACGGTGTTCCTGTCCTTCGTCTTTGGGTTCAGCGAGCGATCGATCAAGCTGTTCGGGATGGGCCTCGCGGTTGCGGTCTTCGTCGACGCAACGTTGATCCGGATGATCCTGGTCCCGGCGACGATGGAACTGCTCGGCGACTTGAACTGGTGGTTCCCGAAGTGGCTCGCGCGTCTCGTTCCGGAGGTTCAGATCGAAGCCGAAGACGAAGCGATCCGCCACGTGCTGGACGAGTCGGCAGGTGAGGAGCGCGAACCCGAGACGGTGTGAGTCGAGCCCGAGAGGTCTGCGGGCCGTAAGCGCTAGCGCAGCGCGCTGTGGGCCGCATGTTCGAGGTCTGCGGACAGTAAGCGCTAGCGCAGCGCGCTGTGGGTCGCATGTTCAGGGCAGGTCCGGGGGTGTCCCGCCGCGTACCAGTCCATAAGCGATCTGATCGCCGAGGTGTAGCGACGTACCTCTGTCGCGCGCAGCGCTCCCCAATGCGGAAGCTCGTCGAGGATGGCCGAGTCCTTGCTGAAGCGGTGGTTCTGCCATGTGGTCACGCTTCCGGGCGTCGGCACCTCGCGCCGATACTGCTGCCCGACGAGCTGCGCGTAGCAGTGCGCGATCCGCTTCCTGCGATGGTGCGGCCCCCATACGACGTCTTCGGCCTGGTGGAACCAGATCGAGACGCGAGGCGCGATGCGCTTGATGAATCTGACTGCGGCCCTGCTCTCGGGCTCCGACAGTGGATGCGGGCCCGAGTAATACGTATCGCCCGGCTCGCCGATCTTCCGCCATAAGTAATGGAAGTTGCGATTCAGATCGACGCGGTGCGCGTTCTGGCGTGTGCCTGCTTTCATCCCATCGGGGTTCAGCGTGGGGATTATCCACAGATCGACGTGGCGCGGAAGTGGACCATGGATCAGCTTACGGATCACCGGAAGAGCCGCACACTCGTTGCCGTGGATGCATCCAACGACGACGATCGAATCCGCGTCGGGATCCCCGCGCTCCCAGACGTGCAGCTTGTGACCTCTGACGGAATGTCCGATCACCGAGCCGCGCCTAACCAGGTGACCGGCGCTCCGCGGCGCGGGGCTGCCGCCGGACGGACCAGCAGCGAGAATCCCAGCGATGCAAATGACGACCGCGATAGAGCGACCCATCTCGACAGTTGACCAGATGACCGCCACCACCGTCTGCAGCGATACGCCGGATCGACGACTCGCCACCGACCGGCGAACGGTTAGCTCGGCGTGAGGCACAATCGTGGCTCCTCGTCCGATCCAGGCAAGGAGTCATGTGCGCCTCGAGTCTTGTGTCATCTCACTCTCGTGGATCCCGTCCGAGGCGATCACGAGCCCTGCAGTCAAGATGCCGTTCGAGCTGGGGCTAGCGCACTACGACGAGGTACCACCGGATCACATCGACGATCTGTCGGCGCTGAGGGAGGCCGAGCGCTTCCGTTTCGCTAACGAGCTACGCGCGTGGATCGATGTCGAGGACGAACGCATCGTCGGGCACGGCTATTCAGGTAGCGGGCACATGGTCCATACACGTCTCACGCTTCGGAAGAAGCACCTTCTCTTCCAACCAACCGCATTCCCAGAGCTAAGGGCGGAGCCTGAAGTAAGGGGCGATCGCGTCCGATTCGTGCAGACTGCGGGAGGTCGCACCGGCCTGCCTGCACCCCGTCGCGTGCGCCGAGCGCCGTACATCCAGTTGGCAGCTCCGACTTGTTGGACGACACTCGCACTCGAGATCGCCGCCGACGGCTCTTCCACTTACGAAGTGATGGGGGCCAGCGAGTTCCCACGTCACTGGATCTACGACCGCAACGGCGACCTGGCGCACAAAACCGGAATCATCGATTTCCGGACGTGGTACCGCGAATCGTTCGGCGATCGCTCGCCGTGGGACGACGTCGAGTCACCAGCCTTGATCAAGGCCGTCGAGACCGCGCTCGAGCGCGAGATGTCCCGCAGCATCATGTCCGGCGGCAGCAAGCCGGAGCTGCGCAAGGTCAAAGCCGGAACGACGCTCGTCAGGCAGGGTGACCCTGGAGACGAATTGTTCTTACTGCTCGACGGCGTCCTTAGCGTCGACGTCGACGGCGAACACGTAACCGAGCTCGGCCCCGGGGCGATCGTGGGTGAGCTCGCCGTGCTCGGCTCGGGAAAGCGGACGTCGAGCCTTACTGCGGTCACGCCGGCGCGGGTCGCAGTAGCGCGCCGGGACCAGATCGATCGAGCTGCGCTCGAAGAGCTTGCTGCAGGGCGCGAGCGTCTGCCGGAGAGCTGATTGCGACTCCACGTTTGCGGGAGCCGGGGATCGACTCCCGTGTCGGGACGCGACTTTCTCGAGCATGGTGGGAGCACGTCGTGTGTCGCGCTAGCGCGCGATGGTGAAGCGCCGAGCCTGATCCTTGATGCAGGCACCGGCATACGCAATCTCGACAAGGTGCTCGACGGGACGCCTTTCCGTGGTGCGATCGCTCTCGGACACTTGCATTGGGACCACACCCAAGGATTGCCGTTCTTCCACGCCGCCGACAACGACGACGCAGAAGTCAGGCTCGTGATGCCCGCGCAGGGACCGGCAGCCGACGTTCTAAGGCGGATGATGTCGCCGCCCTTCTTCCCTATCGAGCCGGAAGATCTGCGCGGCCAGTGGACGTTTGAGTCGCTCGAGCCTGGAATCGTGGAACTCGGTGGTTTCACCGTCACGGCCCGCGACATCCCGCACAAGGGGGGCCGCGCGTTCGGCTACCGCGTCGAAGACACGACTGCGAAGATCGCTTACCTCTCCGACCACAGTCCGACATCGCTCGGGACGGGCAACGACGGTCTCGGGGAGATGCACGACGATGCTGTCGAGTTGTGTCGCGGTGTCGACCTGCTGATTCACGACTCTCAGCACACTTCCGCGGAATTGCCCGAGAAGGCCTTTCTCGGGCATTCGTCGGCCGCTTATGCCGTGACGCTTGCAGCGGCAGCCGGTGCGAGCGAAGTCCTGCTTTTCCATCATGATCCCCAACGCACAGATCGCGAGATCGACGCGCTGGTGGACGAACTGGCCGGCGGCGACGTCGTTGTGAACGCAGCTCGTGAGGGAACCACGATCGATCTGCCGCGCCGCGGGTCTCCGTGATGACACGTGGATCGAACGCAGCGGTCGTCGGAGCCGGACCTAACGGGCTCGCGGCCGCTATAACTCTGGCGCGAGCGGGCGTCGACGTCATGGTCTTCGAGGCTTCCGACAAGCCCGGCGGAGGATGTCGATCCGACGAGCTGACAGGGCCGGGTTACTTGCACGACACCTGCTCGGCGATCCACCCGCTCGCTGCCGCGTCGCCGTTCTTCAAGTCGATCCCATTGAAAGAGCGTGGTGTCGAGCTGATCCAGCCGCCGGCGCCGCTTGCCCACCCGTTGGACGGCGGTCGGGCGGTCACGCTGGAGCGCTCTGTCGACGAGACGGCCGAGCGCGTCGCCGAAGACGCCGATGCATACCGGAAGCTGATGCAGCCGCTCGTCGAGAACGCGAGCTCATTGGTTGCGGACTTCATGGGGCCCTTGCGCTTCCCCCACCATCCGGTCCCCTTCACGTCGTTCGGGTTGAAGGCTCTGAGATCTGCTGCCGGCACCGCGCGATCCCGATTCAGTCGCGAGGAGACCCGCGCCATCTTTGCGGGGATCGCAGCACATTCCTTCCTCCCACTGACCGCGGTAACGAGCGCCGCGTACGCGCTGATGCTGGCCGCCATTGGGCACGCAGTCGGATGGCCTGTGCCACGCGGCGGTTCTCAGCGGCTGACAGATGCACTCGTAGCCGAGTTGACTTCTCTCGGGGGCCGCATCGAGA
>JALZGD010000007.1:0-16630 GCA_030861205.1 Actinomycetota bacterium | reverse complement strand
CGTGGAGGACATCGGTGACCTTCCGTCGGCATCGGCCTACCTGTTCGACGTGACGCCAAAACAGTTGGTCTCGATCGCAGGCGCACGGCTCCCGGACCGCTACCGCCGCAAGCTCGACCGCTATCGCTACGGGCCGGGCGTGTTCAAGATCGACTACGCACTCTCGGAGCCCGTGCCTTGGGCGTCGCCCGAATGCCGGCGCGCAGGGACGGTTCATCTCGGTGGGACGTTGGACGAGATCGCGGCATCGGAACAGGCCGTCGCGGACAAGAAAACCTGTGAACGTCCGTTCATGTTGGTTGCGCAACAGAGTCTCTTCGACGACAGTCGAGCCCCCCAGGGCAAACACACACTGTGGACCTACTGTCACGTTCCCTCCGGATCGACGTACGACATGACCGCCGCGATGGAGGCACAGATCGAACGCTTCGCTCCAGGATTTAAAGACGTCGTCGAGCAACGTCACGTCATGACTCCCACCGACCTCGAGCGGCGCAACGCGAATTACGTCGGCGGGGACATCAACGGCGGCTGGGCGGGCGTGCGCCAACTTTTCACGCGGCCGACCGCCCGACTCGATCCATACACGACGCCCTGCGATGACATCTTTATCTGCTCGGCCTCGACACCGCCTTCCGGCGGCGTCCACGGCATGTGCGGTTATCACGCCGCTCGGTCGGCGCTGAAGCGCTCGTTCCGGGTATCTATCTCGTCGTGACGCCCCACGCTCGTTCCATCACGGCACCCGATGTCGAACACGACGCCGACGTAGAAGACATCGCCGAGATCGACAAGCCGTGGCTCGTCATCGTGTGGAACGATCCCATCAACCTGATGTCCTACGTCACGTGGGTCTTCCAGAAGCTCTTCGGATATTCGAGGACCCAAGCAACGAAGCTCATGCTCCAGGTCCATAACGAGGGCCGTGCAGTGGTGTCGAGCGGCCCTCGCGAGAAGGCAGAGCTCGATTGCTTCCGTCTCCATGCTCACGGACTGTGGGCGACGATCACCATGAGCGACTAGATGCCGAACGTCACGCGCAAGCGCAACCGGCCTCTGACTCTCCAACTGAGCGACCAGGAAGCACAACTGATGCGGGAGCTCGTCAAAGAGATGGACACGTTGCTGGAAGCAGATCTTCCTGGCGCGGATGCCGTCGTCTCGAGGCTGTTCCCTGACGCGTATGACGACCCAGAGGAATCCGATCGCTACCGCGACCTGATCGGCGATCAGCTCCACGACGCGAAAAGAGCAGCCCTGCGCAGTGTTCGAGACTCGTTGGACGAGACGGGGCCGGCATCCATTCCGCTGCCGCCCGAGCTTGCCGAACAATGGCTTCGGGTGCTCACGGATCTCAGGCTGGCGATAGGCACGCGCCTCGACATCGACGACGAGCGCATGGCGGCGGACGTCGATCCGAGCGATCCGGACGCGCAAGCGTTGATGTTGCTGCACTGGCTCGGTTGGACGCAGGAGCTGCTGGTGGAAGCGATCGACCGATAAGCGCGTTGGTACTGTCAAGCAGCGAGCAACTATGCGCGGCGGCAATCACAGGAGGCAACGATGGATTTAGAGAAAGGCATGGCGGCGCCCGATTTCGACCTCGAAGATCAGGACGGCAACAGGTGGGACCTCGACAAGCTGCGAGGGCAGAAGGTCGTCTTGTTCTTTTATCCCGCTGACGAAACGCCGGGTTGCACCCGTGAAGTGTGCGACTTCAGGGACTCGTACGAGTACTGGCAGCGCGCGGGTTACATAGTGCTCGGCGTCAGCCCTCAAGATGCCGAATCGCACCGTTCGTTCATCGCCAACCACGATTTGAAGTTCCCGCTGTTGGTCGACCAAGACCTCGCGGTCGCACGGAAGTACGGAGCCGTCGCCGATCAGGAATCCGAATGGGAAGGCATCCCGATCCTCGTAAAACGTTCGACGTTCGTCATCGACGAGAACGGCGACATCGCGGAAACCTTCTACGGGATCCGGGCGCAAGGCCATGTCGACGCGCTGCGCGAGGCACTTTCGGTCTAGACGTATCGGTCGCTAGAGCCGTTCCTTCAGCCACACGATGTCTTTCTCGATGCCGGTCCACGGCGTCTCGCATATGACCGCGGGCGCCTTGGCGGCTTTCACCATGTCCACGATGGCATCGGGGTCCATCTGACCGGAATCGAAGTTCGCGTGACGATCCGCCCCCGAGCCCGGCGCGTCGCGCGAGCTGTTCGCGTGCACAAGGTCGATCTTGCCGACGGCCGCCAGCACGCGATCGACCGCGTCGCTTAAGTCTTCCCCGGCCGCGTGCGCGTGACAGGTGTCGAAGCAGAAGCCGACGTCGCAATCCGCGAGGTTCTCCCATAGCTGCGCAAGGACATCGATCTTGCGAGCCATCGCATTGTCACCGCCCGCGGTGTTCTCGATCAGGAGAGGCACCTTGCACTCGACGTCGTCGAACACCTTGCGCCACCGGATGAACCCTCGCTTCACGTCGTCCTCGGCATGACCGGCGTGCACGATCAATCCAGCGGCACGGATCTCTGACGCGCGATCCATCGCGTCCTTGAGGATCTTTCGCGATGGGATCCGGATGCGGTTGTTCGGACTTGCAACGTTGATCAGATATGGAGCGTGCACATAGATCGGCATCTTCGAAGCTCGAAGCTCTTCGGCATCCTCCCGGGGAGGAGGTTTCTTGAAGGATTGCGGAGGACCGACGAACATCTGGACGCACTGGCCGCCGACGGCTTCCGCCTCTCCCAGGGGAGCTTTGCCAGGGACGTGCGCACCGATGAGCATCCCGAGAAGCTAGCAGTTGCCTCGGCCCCCCTGTTTAGACCAAGATGCAGCCCATGGAGCTACTCAGAGACGTCGCGATCCGCCATCTCGTCACCGTCGACCCGAAGAGCTCGCTTAGACGCGCCTCGCAGGTAATGACCGAACGGGGCGTCGGCTGCGCCGTTGCGATCGAGAACGAGATGGTGGCCGGGATCATCACCGAGCGGGACATCCTGCACGCAGTCGCCAAAGAACAGAATGTCGACGACACGACCGTGGCCGACGCGATGACGCCCGACGTGGTGAGTGGAGAACCGGGGTGGGACATCCTCAAGGCGGTCAAGACGATGACCTCCGGCGGCTTCCGTCACCTGCTCGTGATGGAGTTGGACGACCCGGTCGGCATCGTTTCGCTACGCGATCTGATGGACGCGATGGCCGATCTCGTTCAAACGGAGGCCTCCGCCTAGAGGTCGGCGAAGGCCCTCAACGCCAGGGTTTCCATGCGTTTGAAGCGCCGCTTCAAGAAGAACGACAGACATCTCCCCAATGGCCCGCGCGGCAGGTCCGCAACGAGCTCGTAACCCACTCGGCGTGTGGTACCGGCGCCGTCGACGTCGATCCTGATGCGCATCCTGACGCCGACGATCACGTCTTTCTCGAGACATCGTTCGTTCAGCTCGGTCACGGTGGCGTGACCTTGCACTCCGAAACCCAGCATCCGCGCGTGGCCACGGACGACATCTCCGTCGACCAGGGGGCAGGGCCCGTCGGCATCGACGATCTCGCGTTGCCACCGCGGCCAATGCTTCGGGTCGCTCAAGCGAGCGCCGATCTGCTCGGTGGTCGCTTTAGAAGATGTCGTGCCGGCTGTTGCGAATAGACGTTCTGACGACCTCTCGACCTCGCCGGTTTTCAAGCCGTTAACCTCCTGCTCATGGGGAAACCGAGGCTCGGCATCGCCGCCGGCAACCGGTTGGGCGCAGAGGCAGCGACGCAAGTAGCGCAACAGGGTGGCAACGCCGTCGATGCTTGTCTTGCGGCGGCGATCATGGCGTGGGTGGCCGAACCGTTCTTCTCATCGGTCGGCGGGTCGGGATTCGTCGCCGTCCGGGCCCCCGACTCGACCGTGGAAGTCGTCGACGGCAACAACACGATGCCCACCACCTCTCCTGCGTTCCCCGGCCAAGGCCTCGACCGCGTCTACATGGATTACTCCAACGGTATGTATACGGGCGTCGGCGCGGGATCGATCGCAGTTCCGGGGATCCTTGCGGCGGCGCGGGTCGCATGGGAACGGCACGGCAGCATCGAGTGGGACGCTCTCTTCGCTCCGGCGATCGAGGCTGCCGAGACCGGTTTGCCCTTCCCCCTCACCTCGGCCTACTACCTGTCGGTCACTTGGGATCCGATCTGGATGCGCGAGCCGGAATCGCGCGCTCTGTTCGAACGCGACGGTCGATTGCTCGAAGCGGGCGACCTCTTCGTCCAACCAGAGCTCGCCGAAGCTCTGCGAGAGATAGCGACGCGGGGGCCAGAGGCCTTCTATAGCGGCTCGCTCGCCGAAGAGATCGAACGCGAGGTTGCAGCCCGCGAAGGATTCCTCTGCCGCGCCGACCTGACCGCCTATCAAGCCGAGGTACGAGCGCCGATCGCCACGGAAGCGTTCGGGTGGAAGGTTGAATCGAACCCTCCACCGGCAGTGGGCGGCGCGGTGCTTGCCCACATGCTCGCGTTGCTCGATCCGGCGGACCTAGAGGACCCGCGCGATAGAACGCGCGCGATCGTCGAAGCACAACGTGCTGCCGTCGGCTACAGACGCGAGAGATACCTAGATCCGAGCAGCATCGCCGCCGCATTCGAAGAGGCGCTCGCGATGCGCTCGCCTTCCACCACACATTCGTCGGCAGCCGACAGCGACGGATACGTGTGCGCGATCACGGAATCGAACGGCTACGGCGCAGGCATCGTCGTGCACGGGATGTTGCTGAACAACACGTTGGGTGAAGAAGAGCTGAATCCGCTGGGGGTCCATCGACTCCCGCCGGGCTCTCGCTGTCACTCGAACATGGCGCCCACGATCGCGACCGGACCCGACCGAACGGTCGGACTTGGCTCTCCGGGGGCCGATCGCATCGTTTCGTCCATCGCCCAGACTTTCGTCCACCTCGCGGTCGACGGCGACAGCCTTGCCGAAGCGGTTGCCGCGCCGCGCGCCCACCTCGACCCTCGACCCGACGGCGAGATGCTCTGCTACGAGCCGGGGTTGCCGGGCGAGCACATGGGTTATCGGCCCCGTCCGTATGACGACATCCACATGTACTTCGGCGCCGTGCAGGCCGCATCCGTCGCCGAGGATGGGACTGTCGACGCGGCCCACGATCGGCGGCGATCGGGAGGGAGCGCTCTCGTTTAGATCGCGAAGCGGATGTTCAACGCGTCGCCCTCTTGAACGACGTAATCCTTGCCTTCGACGCGGAGGTGACCTTCTGCCTTCGCCTTGTCCCACGACCCTGCCGCGACGAGATCCGCATAGGCGACGACTTCGGCCCTGATGAAGCCACGTTGCAGATCGGAGTGGATCACACCCGCCGCTTCGGGCGCGGTTGCTCCGCGCCGCACTTCCCAGGCCCGCGTTTCGTCTTCACCCGTGGTCAAGAACGTGATCAGATCGAGCGCCCTGTAGCAAGCATCGACGACACGATCCAGACCGGGCTTGTCGATGCCGAATCCTGCGAGTAATTCCGCAGCTTCCCGTGGGTCCATCCCGGCGACCTCCGCCTCGAGAGCCGCGCTGATCGCGATGCTCCCGGGCAACTCGGCGGGAGGCTCGTTGATACCTTCCGCGACGTTTACGACTTCGATCCAGGGCTTCAACGTCAGGGGGCCGAACCCTCGCAAGAGCTTAAGCTCGTCGTTGTCGAACGCTCCGTCGCGCAGCAGCTTCTCCTCGTCGAGCAACGCGTGAGCTTTCTCGAGTGTGTCGACCTCGCGGACGGCCTCCTTGGACCCGCGCGCGCGCTTGCGCGCTTTCTCAAGCCCGCTCTCGATGCTCGCGAGATCTGCCAGAAGCAGCTCCGCTCGAACCGAGCGGAGATCGGCGACCGGTTCTGCCTCGTCGGAGAAACCTCCGAGCACTATGCACAACGCATCGGTCGTTCGGAATTCGGCGATGCCGGCGGCCGTCAAACCCCCGGGGACGTCGACGAATCTGACCTTCGCATGAACGATCTTCTTCGAACGCTCCATCTCAGCGAGAACGGCGACCCTGCTATCGGGGACATCGACGACGGCCTGGTTGGCTCTCCCCCCCGACGATCCCGCGCGGGTTATCGCTTCGAAAAGGGTCGTCTTTCCGGAATAAGGCAGGCCCGCGATGCCGATGTCCTTCACGATTGCAATGTAGCGTCCAGCGCCATGGACACGGGCCTGGAGGGCAAGGGCGTTCTCGTTACGGGTGGTGCCGGTGGCATCGGTTCCGCGATCGTTGCCGCGTTCGCGGACGAGGGAGCGCGGGTCGCCGTCCACTATTTCAAGAGCGCCGAGGATGCTCAGGCTCTCGCCGAACGCTGCGACGCCGTCGCTTTGCAAGCTGATCTCACGATCGAAAGAGACGCCGACGAGCTGATCCCCTCTGCCGTTGCCGCGCTGGGAAACCTAGAGATCGTTGTTGCGAACGCAGGCGCGTGGGCACCGTCGGAAGAGCCGCTGTGGGACATGACCTTCGATCGCTGGCGTTCAACGATCGCAGCGTGCCTCGACAGCGTCTTCCTTACTTGTCGCGCGTTCCTTCGCCACGTTAGGGAAACAGGCGTCGGCAACATCGTCATCGTGGCGTCGACGGCCGGGATCATCGGAGAGGCTGGATATGCGGACTACGCCGCGGCCAAGGGGGCCCTCGTCTCGGGATTCGTCAAGAGCCTGAAGAACGAGATCGTCAAGATCGCGCCAAGGGGCCGTGTGAACGTCGTCGCGCCCGGTTGGACCGCGGTCGAACGCACGAAGGATCGGCTCGACGACGATGCGTTCGTCGCCGGCATCACCCGAACGATGGCTCTGAGGAAGGTGGGGCTGCCCGAGGACGTGGCGCGAGTCGTCGTTTCGCTCGCGTCGGATCGCATCTCAGGTCACGTGACGGGCGAAGTCGTTACCGTTGCGGGCGGCATCGAGGGCCGCGTCCTACACGACTAGAGCTGCCTGATCTTCGGGATCACCTCGTCCCGATAGAACGAGATGAACGAATCCTGGTCCGGTCCGATCTGGTGGATGCACAGGTGGTCGTATCCCGCATCGACGTACTTCTTGATCCCTTCGATGTGGGCTTCAGGGTCGGGCCCGAAGCTGATCGAGTCCTGGATGTCCTCCATCCGTACGAGCTCCGCGACCGCGTCGAAATGTGCCGGCGACTCGAGATCTGCGCTGAGGTTTCCGCCCATGCCGACGTTCGGCCACCACTCCAGCGCCGTCTTCTTCGCGTCGTCTTCGTGTGCGGCGTAGCAGACCTGGACCTCGGCGTAACGAGGCTTGTCACTGCCGCCGGCTTTCTCGAATCCCTTGATGACCTCGTCATCGGGAGCCGTCGAGATCACACCATCGGCCTTTCTTCCCGCAAGCTCCGCCGCCTTGGTGCCCGAAGCGGCAACGATCAAGGGCGGCGGCGAATCCGGTAGCGAGTACAGACGCGCGTTCTGAACGGTGTAGTAGGTGCCGCGGTGATTCGTCTTCTCGCCCTTCCACAGCTCGGTGATGACGTCGATCGCCTCTTCGAGCATCTCTATGCGCTGAGCCGGTTGCGGCCACTGGTCCCCGTGAACGTGCTCGTTCAGGTTCTCACCAGAGCCCAGACCCAGAAAGAAGCGGCCGGGCATCATCGCAGCGACGGTCGAGGCGGCATGCGCAACGATCGCGGGGTGCACTCTGACGCTGGGGCACGTCACGCCCGTGCCGACGGACAGCGTCTGTGTCTCGCGCGCGATGCCCCCGAGGACCGCCCACACGAAAGGACTCTCTCCCTGGCGATCTATCCACGGATGGAAGTGATCTGAGATGAGCGCGAAGTCGAAGCCCGCCTCCTCGGCCTTGCGCGCATTCGCAACGAGATCCATTGCGGGATGCTCTTCACTCGACAGCTTGTAACCGATTTTGATGTCCATGCAGGGGCCTATACCCGCGCCGTGCCCTATTTAACTGCCGGCCTCATGGTGAGCGAGCGTGTCCTCGAGCGGCCGCACGTTCGCGCTTCGTCTTGGCTTGATGGCAAGTCCAGCACCTTGGGTCGAGATTCGGACGGGATGTGGGACCTCCTCGAGCACGCGGCTCAACGTGATCGATCTGATTCTTGAAGCGGTTACCGCAGTCGACGCACTTCACACCGTCGAATTCAGGGGGACGGCCTAGCTCGAGGGCGACTGCAATCGCTTTAGGAATGTAACGGTCCCAACGTTTGAAGTGACGCAGATCCTTGCCGTCGTAAAACACACCCGAAAGGAATGCGTCTTGGGCGATGTCTCTGGCCACTAGAGGAGAAACAGGTCCGACGCCAGGAATCTTGCACATTTCGTCTTTGCGCACGCCTGTCCACCCGCGCTTTACGACTTCGTGGCTTACCAGGACGACGAGTTCGGGACGTTTCGCACGGCCTTTGCCCCCACCGGCGAGTACCGATGCATAGGCGTCAGCCAGGTAGCGCTCGAACGGCTCTGGCGCGCGGTTGTCGGGCGAGGCTTTCTTTGCCACAGCGACCAACCGATCTGCCTCGGCATCGGCTCTGGCAACGACGGGCGCTCCGATATGGGGCTCGAAGGCAAGATGGATGTGGATCATCCCCAAGTCATCGCTGTAGGTGCGGGCCGAGCGCGCGCTGTGCTGGCGTTCGGCGAGACCGAGTCCCTGTACGGCTTCGAGTCGAGTCTTGCGAGCCTCTTCTTTGAGGACATGGAACGGCTCTTTTTTGGCAACTTTCACGAGTAATCCGGCCGCTCCCGGCGCGACCTGTTCGGCTTTGGCGATCTCGGTCGCCTGATCAAGTGAGATCGCGCCTGCCTTCATCGCGTCGTTGAGATCGCTCGAGCGCGCTGCCGCCTTTCCTGCCGCGATGGTCTCTTTGGCCGCGCCCATCGATGTTCCTGTGGCCTTCGCCACTCTGCTGCACTGTCTATCTTGCGCGCGATGGCAGCGACTCCAAACGCGGCAAGCTTCTCGACGCGCGCGTAAGCCGCCAGCACACTGCGAGCGTCTGCCGACGTAATCAGCTCTGGTTCTAGATCTGCATTTGCTTTTTCGAGAAGCGCCGCCGCTTCGTCGAGCAATTCCACGAACATGCGAACACTTTGGCGAACATGTGTGACAGGTTTTGGTCGACGCGATCCGAGACTTTGTATGAAAAAGACGGCCGACACATCGCCAGCTTGTGGCTACAGGATCCGGGCCCCCAGCGCGCTTGCAACGAGATCGACCGCGAGGTCGCCAGTCGCATCCGCGAGGTCGAGGATGGGATTGACCTCGACGACTTCGAGCGAAGTAAGACTTCCCGATTCGGCGATCAGCTCCATCGCCAGGTGCGCTTCGCGGTAGGACAGCCCGCCTCGCACCGGCGTCCCAACACCAGGGGCGATCTCGGGATCGCACGCATCGACGTCCAGCGACAGGTGAACGAACCCCGGCCCCCGCACGACATCGAGCGCATCCTTCATCACCGCCGGGATCCCGCGTCGATCGATGTCCGCCATCGTCGCAACGTGAACACCGAGCTCACGGATCAGAGATTTCTCGCCGGGGTCGATCGCTCGCGCTCCGACGATAGCCACGCGTGCCGGATCCACCCACGGCGGAGCCGCGAAACCGCCGAGCTCGAAACCGCACGCGCCGAGCGCGGTCGACAGTGGCATCCCGTGAACGTTCCCCGAGGGCGAAGTGGTCGGCCGGTTCATGTCGGCGTGAGCATCGAGCCACAGCACGCCACCGACGCCGTGCGCCGCATTGAGGCCCGCCAGTGTCCCCATCGCGATCGAGTGGTCACCGCCGAGTACGAGCGGGACGCGGTCATCGGCCGCGATCTGCGAGACCCGGCCGGCGATCTGGGCGCATGTCGCAAGGATCTCGGGAAGATAGCGAGCGCTCTCGTCGGCGACGCTCGCAACCTCGGGCAGCTCTGCATCCACGTTGCCCTCGTCGAGGACGTCCAGGCCGAGGTCCTCGAGGCGTTCCGACAGGCCCGCGTATCTGATCGCGCTCGGGCCCATGTCGACCCCACGGCGCGCGGCCCCCAGGTCGAGGGGCGCTCCGATGATCGTGATGCGACGGTCGGGCATGGCACGATCGTTTCATGAACGCGACGACAGGTCGCACTGCGGTGATCACCGGTGCTTCTGCCGGGATCGGAGCGGCGACGGCCAAGGCGCTCGCCAAGGAGGGCTTCGAAGTAGTCCTCGGAGCGCGCAGGGTCGAGCGCCTGAAGGCGCTTGCCGACGAAACCGGCGGCATCTACCGTGCCCTCGACCTCACGGACGAACGCTCGGTCGCCGAGTTCGTGGAAGGCATCGGGCAGGTCGACGTCTTGGTGAACAACGCGGGCCTAGCAGTCGGAGTCGACAAGATCGCCGAGCTTTCGGACGACCGGCTCCGCGCGATGTGGGAGACGAACGTCCTCGGTCTCGTGCGGGTCACCCGAAGCCTGCTCGACGCTCTCGTGGCTAGCCGTGGGCACATTGTGAACGTCGGATCGATCGCCGGCTTCGAGACGTACCCGGGCGGGGGCGGATATACGTCTTCGAAACATGCCGTCAGGGCGATCACGAAGACGCTGCGTCTCGAGTTGTTGGGGACGGGGGTGCGCGTCACCGAGATCGCTCCGGGCCTGGTCGAAACCGAGTTCTCGATGGTGAGGTTCGCGGGCGACCGCGACAAGGCCAGTGCGCCCTACAAAGGGATCGAGCCACTGACGGCCGACGACATCGCCGACTGCATCGCGTGGGCCGTCACGCGACCCCCGCACGTCGACATCGACGAGATCGTGGTCCGTCCCGTCGCCCAGGCAACGGCGCGCGACATCGTTCGAGAGGACTAGTGCTTCGACGCCTCCCGCGGAGGTATCGCAAGAGATAGAAGCGCAGTGATCCCGAGAACGCCGACGATCACGGCGAGAGATACCCAGATCGGTATATCGATGTGGCCCGCCTCGAGCAACATCTTCGCCCCCACGAACGCAAGGATGACTGCCAGCCCGTAGTTCAGCAGGTGCAGGCGATCCATCGCGCCGGCGATGAGGAAATAAAGGGCGCGCAATCCGAGAACCGCAAAGATGTTCGACGTGAAGACGATGAAGGGCTCGCGCGTAACCGCGAATATCGCGGGGATCGAGTCGAGCGCGAAAAGTAGGTCTGTGATTTCGACGAACACAAGAGTGATGAAGAGTGGGGTCAACACCCGCCGAGCATCGATCGTCGTTACAAGGGCCTGCCCGTGGAACTCTTCCGAGACATTGAAGCGCTTGTTCAGCCACACGAGGACCTTGTTCTTTTCGGGATGGATCTCTTCCGTGCCGCCTCTCGCTATGCGGATTGCCGTGTAGATCAAGAACGCACCGAAGACGTAGATGATCCATTCGAAGTTCTTGATGAGCGCGGTGCCGACGACGATGAAGATCCCGCGAGACACGATGGCGCCGAGGATCCCGTAGAACAGAACTTGGTGTTGATATGACCGCGGGACGCCGAAGTACGCAAAGATCAAGATGAAGATGAACATGTTGTCTACCGACAGCGAGTACTCGATCAAGTAGCCAGCGAAGTACTGCGCCGATGCGTGCGGGCCGTGCCATCCCCACACGACGAAGCCGAAACCGACGGCAAGAGCGATCCATATCGCGACCCATGTCGCGGACTCTCTGATCGTCGGATCCTTGCCCTCGGCATGAAAGAGCTTCAGATCCACGAGAAGCATCGCGACGACGAAGCCCAGGAACGCGACGTAGACGTACCATTCGACATTCACGTCAAACCGTCACCTCGCTCGGCGGGTAATGTCGGCTCGCGTCAGAACAAACGAGGAGCCGAGTGAACTCCCCACTAATGAGGATATGCGTCTGTCTCGTCGTGTCGACGACGTTTCTTGCGTCCTGCGACAAAAAGCCACTCACTGCCTCTCAATACGTGTCGCGGGCAAACTCGGTATGCGACAGCGTCGGCTCGAAGGCGGAGAGCCCACCGCCTTTCACAACGCCGCAACAGGTGGACGAATTCGTCCAACGCACCCGGGACATCTATAACGAATTACTGGAACGACTGCGCGAGCTGAAGCCGCCCGACTCGATGCGGGAGCAGGTGGACCACATGCTCGATCGTCTCTCGGACGTTGCCGCTTTCCTGCCTCAGCTCCAGAAGGCCGTCGCCGCGAACGACCAAGCCAAGACCTCGGAACTGGTGCACCAGATCGGCGACTCGTCCGCGGTCGCAAGCGAGATCGCATCTGATCTCGGCCTCACGTCCTGCATCAATGCAGGCAACGTTGCGGGCCCCTCTGCGTCACCGACGCCGACCGCATCCTTCTGAGAGAGTCGCACGTCTTGACCGAGGCTCGAGATCGGACGCTCGCGGGTGTCGGACTGGGCGTCGTTGCGGCGGTCGCCTTTGGGGCCGTCGCGGTTGTGGCCAAGCTCGGTTACCGCACCGGCGCCCCGGTCATGCCCCTGCTTGCGAGCCGGTTCGCCATCGCCGCGGTGCTGCTAGCGATCGTGCGAAAGGTCGGACGCGCCCGAGCGCCGGAACCGAGGCGAAGGATGCACCTGATCGTCTTGGGCGCGTTGGGCTATGGATTCGAATCGTCGTTGTTCTTCGCGGCGTTGTCGAAGACGTCCGCTGCCGTCGTCGGACTCGTTTTCTACAGCTACCCGTTGTGGACGACATTGATCGCACTCGCGACCGGACTCGAACGTTTCCGGCCGCGGTTGATGGCGGCGCTCGTCCTGGGATCGGCGGGCGTCATCACGATCTTCTCGTTGCCCCATACCGCGCTTGTAGGGCCGCTGCTCGCTTTGGGAGCCGCGATCGCGGTCGCGGTGTATTTCGTGATCGCACAGATGTTGATGACCGACGTGCCCGCTGCCGCGGCGGCGAACTACACGGCAACGGGGGCCGCGCTATCCGTCGGTGTGGTCTCGCTCGGGCTGCACCACTGGATGCCGATCGCGGCGGTCGGTTACGCGTTCTTGCTCGGCGCGATAACCGTGATCGCGTTCCTCGCGCTGTACGGCGCCATCGTCAGGATCGGGTCGGCGCACGCCGCGGTCGCTCAGATGCTCGAGCCCGTCACAACCGTCCTATTGGCTGCGCTCGTCCTAGACGAGGCGCTGACGGCCCGGATCGGGATCGGAGCGGCCCTCATCGTCGCCGCTCTGCCCATCATCTCGATCCAACGGAAGCAGAACGCGCCGCCGGCAGCAGATGCGATGTGATCAGATCCTGGTGTGATCCCACGACGCAACGTCCGTCAACGACAAGCGCACGACGGTCCGTTTGTCTGCCTGCCGTTCTATCTCCGGTAGAGCTACGTCAAGGGGAATCCCGGTTCGCGGCAGCGTGTAACGCTCGTACAACTTGATCCCTACTTCTCTTGTCGCGGCGCGCTCGTTCTCGAGCGATGCCCGCCCGCGGATCAGCACGCCTTTCAGCTCGTCGTAGGCCGTCCCTTCTTCTACCAAGACGGCAGCGCGAGGATCGCGACGCAGATTCACCGCCTTCTGGCTCTTCGCGTACGTCCACATCGCGATCGCCTCACGCTCAACCACGAACCACATGGCGGCCATATGAGGGCCGCCGTCGGCCGCAAGTGTCGACAGCACGGCGGTGCGCGGGACCTGCAAGAACGCAGCGATCTCCGGCTGCGTCATCGACACATCACGCCGCGGGGTCATAGCGGCAAAGCGTAAGCGTGACGTTGGTAGATTGACCCGCACCGACATCAGGGGAGATCACCGTGGCTGGAGCTATGCAAGGCCTCAAACAGGCTGCCCAGTTCTTTCATCCGCACACGCTGAAGGAGCTGCGCAAGGCCGGCGCAATGGACCCCAAGGCTCCGATCGCTCTCGCGCGGGTGCTTCCGTGGTTGCTCGGTCGAGGCCCGTCGCTCGGAATCGTCTGTCAGATGAACGCGATCGTTCTCGGCGACAAACCGGCGATCCACGACCGCAACGGCACCCTCTCGTGGCGCGACATGGACGAACGCTCGAATCGCGCGGCTCATCTCTTGGAGTCGCACGGCATCCGGCCGGGGGGGCGCGTGGCGCTGCTTCTTCGTAACGGCCGCGAGATGACCGAGCTGATCTTCGCCGCGCAGAAACTCGGTGTCATCGCGTGCCCGCTCAACACCTGGGCAAAGCCGAAGGAGCTGAAAGCAACACTCGGGCAAGCAGATCCCGCGCTTCTCGTCTACGACGGGCTTCATGTGGATCAGGTGAACGAGTGCGCGCCCAGCAACTTGCCGCTGTTGAGGGTAGGTAAAGAAGAGGAGGCGATCGATCGCGCCGGCGATTACGAGGAAGAGTTGATGGCTCAGCCGACGACACTTCCATCGCCATTCACGCGCGAGAGCAGCACTCCGAAAGTCATCATCCACACTTCGGGAACGACCGGAACGCCCAAGGGAGCGTCTCGAGACGCATCCGCGGCCGGGATAGGCGCGATGGCGAATCTGCTGACGAAGGTTCCGTACCGTCGCGACGACGTCATCTACTGCCCGACGCCGATGTTCCATTCATTCGGGCTCGCAACGTGGACATTCGCAACAGCTCTCGGCGCGACCCTCGTGCTCCCCGAGAAGTTCGATCCGGAAGGGTCGTTGAAAGACATCGAGCACTACTCCGCAACGGCCGCTTCGTTCGTTCCCGTGATGATCAAACGCATCCTGTCGTTGGATGAGGACGTAGCGGCGCGGTACGACCTTTCCAGCCTGCGCCTCGTGCTCGCGAGTGGCTCGGCAATGTCCCCCGAGCTGCGACGCGACGCCATGAACCTGTTCGGGAAGGTCCTCTACGACCTCTACGGCTCGACGGAGATCGGTTGGGTCACGATCGCTACGCCCGAGGACATGATCGAAAGACCACATACCGTCGGTAAGGCAGTGCGGGGAACCGAGATAGCCGTGTTCTCCGAGGACGGGAAGAAGCTCGAGCCCAACGAGACCGGCGAGCTGTACATCAAGTCCGACATCCTCTTCGAGGGCTACACCTCCGGCGACTCGAAGGCCGAGCGTGAGGGCTACACGACGATCGGCGATGTGGGCCACCTCGATGACGACGGGTACCTGTTCGTGGAGGGGCGCGCCGACGACATGGTTGTAGTCGGTGGAGAGAACGTGTATCCGATCGAGATCGAAGAAGTGATCGAGTCTCTCGAAGGCGTCAAAGAAGCAGCAGTGCTCGGCGTGCAGGACGATGAGTACGGAGAGGTGCTGGCGGCGTTCGTCGTGGGGGGCCCGGGAGAAGACGAGATCATCTCTGCCTGCAAGAAAGAGCTCGCGTCGTACAAGGTCCCGAAGCGCGTCGAGAAGCTAGACGAGCTGCCGCGCACGTCGACGGGCAAGGTCGTGAAGCGCGAGCTGATCGACTCGCTCGAAGGAGTAGAAGCGCTCGACGAGTAACGCTCTGAGCGCCCAAGGGCGCTAGCGCGGCGCGGCATGGCGCTCGTGTAAACAGCTCGCTCGGGGCACGTAGGCTCTAGGCGATGCCCACTTTCGGCTACGACGGCTTCAAGATCGCTTTCGAACAGCGAGGACGCAAGCGAGGCTCGGCGGAACGGCCCGTCGTGTTGATCCACGGTCTGTTGCTATCGCGAAAGCATCACTATCCCCTCGCAGACGCACTGGCCGATCGCGGGAACCGCGTGATTCTGATCGACCTCTTGGGTCACGGCGAGAGCGACAAGCCGCCGCACAACCGCTACTACAACATGGAGCTCTTCGCGCGACAGGTCGTCGCGTTGCTGGACCATCTCGACATCCCCGACGCAGCGATCGGTGGGACATCGCTGGGCGCCAATGTGACTCTAGAGATGGGGGTCACTACCCCCGACCGCGTTCGAGGGATGTTCGTCGAGATGCCGGTCCTGGAGCGCGCGGCCCCCGCCGCCGGAGCGATGTTCCTTCCTCTCGTCATCGGCTACGCAGAGGCCCGCACGCCGGCGGGCTGGTTCGCCGACGTGATGAAGCGGGTTCCCAGAGGAGTGCACATCTACGCAGACGTCCTGCTGGACGTTCTGTCGCGCGACCCCGTCCCATCGGCGGCAGTGCTACACGGCTTGCTTGCCGGCCACATCGCGCCTCACCCCGACGAGCGGGAGAAGATCGAGATACCAACGCTGATCATGGGCCACACACGCGACATCCTTCATCCATTCTCGGACGCAGAAGCGCTTTCACGCGAGCTTCGCAACTCCGAGCTCGTGCAGGCAAACTCGTTCTTCGAACTTCGTTTCCCTCCGAACCGCTTGTCCGATCGCTTGTGTGATTTCCTCGACGAGCTGTGGCCGTGAGGGGCGTCCGCAAGCCCGACCCCTGCATAGTCGTCATCTTTGGAGCATCCGGCGACCTGACGTCACGGAAGCTGCTGCCCGCGCTCTACAACCTTCAACGGGAAGGGTTGGTGCCGGACAATGTAGCCATCGTCGGGAACTCGCGGACGAAATTTTCCGATGAGGACTTCGCGGCGAAGATGCGGGACGCAGTAGAGGAACATTCTCGTTCGAAGCCGACCAATGACTCGTGGTCCGGGTTCGGCGATCGCATCTTCTACGTGCCGGGCGACGTCACCGACGAAAGCCTGTTCTCCGTTCTGCGGTCGATGTTGGAAGAGATCGACGTGAAGCTGGGG
>JALZGD010000259.1 GCA_030861205.1 Actinomycetota bacterium | reverse complement strand
CCTGGCGTGCGACGCCGAGCCTCGGGACGACCGGTGAGTACCGGGCGATCTGCGCTATCCGGTTGAGCGCGCGGTCCTCGGGCCCATAGGCCCACGACGGTCGAACTACCGCCCACCGGATACCGGCAGCCCTGATCGAAGCCTCCGCGATCCCCTTCGCCCGGTACCAGGTCCTGGAGCTCCGAGGGTCCGCGCCGGCGCCGCTCACGTACAGGAACCTCCGGACATCGGATCCGCATGCCTCGGCGAGGACATTCTCGGTGCCGGCCCTGTCGTACCGGTCGGTCACGTCGGCCTTGAGGGCGCGGGCGTGCTCGAGCTCCGCGATGGTTGTCACTTTTGAAGGATCCCGTGACAGTACGGAGACCTCGTGGCCGGAGGACATCAGGCGTTGCGCGATGTGCCGACCGAGGAACCCCGTACCGCCGGCGACCGCGATCTTCACGAGAGCAACGCGTCGATGAAGACCTTTGGGTCGAACGGTTCGAGATCGTCGATACCTTCCCCCAGCCCCACGAGCTTGATGGGAATCCCGAGCGATTGCTCGATCGCGATCGCGATGCCTCCTTTAGCAGTTCCGTCGAGCTTCGTTAGCACCACGCCGGTAACACCAGCGGCTTGAGCGAACTCTCGAGCTTGAACGAGAGCGTTCTGACCGCCGGTCGCATCGATCGTGATAAGCGCCTCGGCGACGTCGTGCTCCTTCTCGATGACTCGACGGATCTTGGCCAGCTCGTCCATCAGTGGCGTCTTCGTGTGCAACCGTCCTGCGGTGTCGACGATCAAGACGTCGATACCCTTCGCTTGGGCGTGCTGCACCGCGTCGAATGCAACCGCACCGGGGTCAGCGCCGGGCTGGTGCTTCACTATGGATGCGCCGGCGCGTTCCGCCCAGACAGACAGCTGCTCGTCGGCGGCGGCTCGGAAGGTGTCGGCCGCGGCCAGCGACACGCTGCGCCCTCGCTCACGCGCGTCCGTCGCAAGCTTGCCGATCGTAGTGGTCTTTCCCGACCCGTTCACACCCACTATCAACCAGATCGTGACGCCATCGGAAGAAAACGCGAGCCCGCGGTCGTGCGTCTGATCGAACATCGAGACGAGCTCGTCTGCCAGCAGCGATCGAGCCTCCTCCGGTGTCGAGATGCGCGCGGCCCGCGCCTTCGCCTTCAGGTCTTCGGTGATCCGCCGAGCAACATCGGCCCCCACATCCGCTTGGATCAGGACGGCCTCCAGGTCGTCCCACGTGTCGTCGTCGACGGGATGACCGAACACCGTGGCCAGGTGGTCGGAGAGGAATCGCCTGCTCTTCGTGAGCCTGTCGCGAACCCCGGGGCGCTGGGGTACGGGGCGGTCGGCTTTTCGTTCGGGGTCCCTCGGCGTGCCCGTGATGCGTCGAGCTTTGCTTCTCCGAGCAGTCCCCAGAACGACCGTGGCGAGCACGATGACTCCGACAATCGCAAGCGCGATGAGTAAGGCCGTCATGCTCGAAGGCTAAAGCAACGGGAGAGGCGTCAGATCAGACTGTTGCTTCCTCCATGCGCTTAGCAACGACCCGCGAAACGCCGTCTTTACCGATCGAAACGCCGTACAGGATGTCCGCGGCTTCCATCGTCCGTTTTTGGTGAGTAACGACCAAGACTTGCGCGCGTCTCTCGAGCTCCGCGACAAGCCCCAGGAAGCGTGACAGGTTCACATCATCTAGGGCTGCTTCGACCTCGTCTAACAGGTAGAAAGGTGAGGGCCGGGATCTGAAGATCGCGAACAGGAACGCGAGGGCGACGAGAGACCGCTCACCACCCGACAACAAGGAAAGCTTGCGAACGTTTTTGCCCGCCGGGCGCGCTTCCACCTCGATCCCGGACGTCAGCACGTCGTCGGGGTCGATCAGCTTCAGGTGTCCCTCGCCACCGGGGAACAGCCGCCCGAAAGTCTTTTCGAACTCGGCGGCAACGTCGTTGAATGCAGACGAAAACACCTCGACGATCGTCTCGTCCACTTCCTTCACGACGGCGAGCAGATCTCGTTTCGACGTCTTCAGGTCGCTTATTTGGGTCTCCAAGAACGACTCGCGCTCCGACAGCTTCTCGAACTCCTCGCGGGCGTGCGGGTTCACCGCCCCCAAGCGCTTGATTTCGCGATCGAGTTGCTCGATCCGCGACCGCAACGTCTCGCTGTCGCCGGTTTCCTGAGGAACCAGAGCGGCGAGGTCGTCGAGCGAGAGCGCCCACTCCTCCATGGCGCGCTCGGCCAGAGCCTCCATCCGAGTGTTGACCTCGGCCCTTCTTATCTCCGCCTGTGTCTTGCGCTTCGCGACTTCATCCAGTCCCTCCTGGAGGTCCCGTTCCCGTTCGCGTAGCGAGGCCAGGCGTCGCTCGGATTCGCGAGCGCGTGCCGAAGCCTCTTCGGCGGTCGCGTGGGCACCTACGGCCCACCGCGACGCGCTCTCGCCTGCGGTGTGGGCCAACTCCGCGATCGCGATGGCGCGAGCGTGCATCACCGAGAGGGCGCCGCGCAGGTCCTCGATGCCTTCGAGAGCACGTTCCGCGTCGGCTATGCCCGCCTCTGCCTCTTCGATCCTCAGCCGCGCAGCGAGCACGCGTTCGTGCGCGGTGCGCCAACGAACCTCCGCTGCAGAGGCTTCGGATGCGAGACGAGCGGCCTCAGCGCGGGTCGCAGACAGAGCGGCCTCTCGCTCGGTCCTGACCCGAGTCGCACCTTCCGCTTGTGCTCGCATGGCCGGAAGCTGAGCGCGAGTTTCGATGGCCGCGCGCTCGGCATCGACCACTGCCGTGCGACCACGTGAAAGCTCGTCGTCGATAGCGGCCAGCTCGACATCTCTCACTTCGACGCGCCTGCGACAGGTCGCGACGCGTTCGGCTGCGCCGGAGACGAGCGCGTCTAGCCGCCGAAGCTCTTCGTCGGCCGCGGCGACCTCCTGCCAGCGCTGCTCGACCAGCGTCTCCGCCGAGGCCAGGCGCGCAGCAGCGTCTTCGTCGGTTGCTCCGGCGCTCGAGGCATCGACGCGCGCTTGCGTCGTCAAAGGCGCGACCCGCTCCCATGCTCCCGGGAGATCGGCGATCAGAGACAGCACCTCTTCGAGGGCTGCAACGCGCGCCGCTGCTGCTGCGAGGTCTGCGCCGGTTGCAGCGCGTTGCTCTCGCAACCTTCGAACTTCATCGCGCGCGGACTCCAGCCGTGTCTCGGCCGCAGCGGATGATTCGGTTGCCGTGTCGAGCTGGTGATCGATCGTCTGTAGCTCGCTCTCCGCAGCCGACAGCGCCGAGCGAGCGCGCTCTTGCTCGAGTGCGACGAGCTCGCGGCGCTCCTCTGCCGCTTT
>JALZGD010000258.1:2547-3346 GCA_030861205.1 Actinomycetota bacterium | reverse complement strand
GTTTTCTCCTTGGGGGAGGCACGACGATCCCGATCCGATCGTTCTACGTGATCGCCTGCGGCTCACTTCTTGCGATCGGCGCTTCGTGGTTTCTCGATCGAACGCGTACGGGGGCGGGGTTGCGCGCGATCGCCGACGACCGTCTCGCGGCGCAGCTCGCCGGCGTCGACGTGCGACGATCCTTAGTCGTCGCGTTCGCCGGTGCAGGAGCTCTTGCCGGTGTGGCGGCGATCATCATCGCTCCGGGATCCGCGATCTCCGTGAATAGTGGATCGTTGCTCGGCCTGAAGGCGCTCGTCGCGGCGCTAGTCGGCTCGTTCGGGCTTCCGCGCAGAGCTTTCGTCGCAGGTCTTGCGCTCGGTGTGTTCGAGTCTGTCGTGGCGAACGTGCATCTAGGACGGCTCGTTCTGGGTCCCGGATATGCCGACGTTTTGCCGTTGGCCGTGGCGCTAATCGCTGCCGCATTCCTTCGGCAGTCGGCGCGAGAGGTCGTCGAATGACGCGTCTCGTCAGCGATCCTCTCGGTTTCGTTGTCCGCGAGACAGGTCGCGGAGCGCGTGAGCTGTGGGAGCACTTTCGCTTAGTGACCGCAGCGTTGCTCGGCGCGGTCATCGTCGTCGCGATACTTCCGGTCGCCGCCGCGAGCACGCTGCAGATCTCTTCGCTGGCGGCAGGTTTGTGCATAGTCCTCGCGGCGATCGGGTTGAACTTCGCTGTGGGCCTCGCGGGCGTTCCTTCCCTCGGCCAAGGTGGGTTCGTTGGGATCGGCGCGTTCGTCGCGGCATGGCTCGCCGTGCGA
>JALZGD010000258.1:1238-2537 GCA_030861205.1 Actinomycetota bacterium | reverse complement strand
GTCGCGGTGACCGTGACGGGGACGGCCGCCGCGGCGGTGGCGGGTTTCGTGGTCGGAGTGGGGGCTTCTCGACTTACCCGCGTCTATGCCGCGATAACGACGTGGGTCGCAGCGTGGATGCTCGAGTTCGTCCTCGCGGACTTTCCGCGCATAAGTGGAGGCTCGCAGGGGCTCGCCTTACCTCAGGCTCGGCTCGAGGTGCTCGGCGGCGGCGCTCGGTTCACACCTGTCTGGCAATACGAAACCGCGCTCTTCATGGTGGTCTTCGCGCTATGCCTGTATGCCGCCGTGAAGAGAAGCCCGGCGGGATTGCACCTTGCTGCACTGAGACAAAGCGAGAGCGGCGCACTTGTGTTGGGGGCAAATCGCGCGCGCTTAAGGACGTCAGCCATCGTGGCATCGGCCGCGACCGGAGGCCTTGCCGGAGCACTCCTCGTGCAGGTGTACGGAATCGCGGATCCCACCTCTTACGGGCCGTTGTTGTCCGTGAAGCTTTTCGTCGCAGTGATCGTTGGGGGAGCCGCGTTCTCACTGGGGCCGGCCGTCGGTGCCATCGCTTTGGTTCTCGTCGGCCCCGCCGCCCGAGCGCTCGGGGATCTTGCCCGGATCTCTCCCGAGCGGTTCGAGCCTGTTGTGGCCGCCGTGCTTCTGCTGGCGGCGATCGCAGCCGGGGGCCGCGGCGTCCTCACCCGCGTTGTCGAGCTGATCCGTGGCGCCGAATCGCATCACCCTCGCCGCGCTGGGGCATCGCGCCCCATCGCAGTCACTCCAGTCGGCGGGGGATCCGCTCGGCCGATCGTCGAGGCTCGAGGTGTCACAAAGGCGTTCGGCGGTGTCCGCGCACTCGACGACGTCGCTCTTGCGATCGAGCCCGGCGCGATACATGCAGTGATCGGACCGAATGGATCGGGCAAATCGACGTTGCTGAAGATCCTCTCGGGATCCCTTCGGCCGGATTCGGGAATCGTCCGCGTGGACGGAGAGTTGCTTGGCCGCTCGGTTGCCGCCGCGCGTTCGCAAGGGATCGTGCGGACTCTCCAACACACCGTCGTATTCGACGACATGTCCGTTCGTGATCACGTCGTGGCGGGCAGCGTCAGCGCGCGCCCGATGGCCGGGACGGTGAGATATCTGGCTCGCACACCGGCCGCTCGTGCCGACGAACGAAGCGCGCGGGCAGACGCCGACCGGATCCTCGAAGACGTCGGCTTGTCCGGCGCGAGGGATATGGCTGCCGGCAGTATCACCGGCGCAGAGCAGCGCTACCTGATGATCGCGATGGCGCTCGCGGCGCATCCT
>JALZGD010000258.1:0-1228 GCA_030861205.1 Actinomycetota bacterium | reverse complement strand
ACCGCTTCCCAGGTCACGGTTCTCAGTTCGGGCCATGTGATCGCGCGTGGTCCCACGGAGGACACGATCCGCGCGGATGAAGTGCGTCGCGTTTACACGGGTTTTGCATCCCAGCGCTGAGCGCTCTTATAGGTAGGCGTGCAGTAAAGTCCGGCCCCCATGAGGGGTGCGGTACTTGCGATCTCGCTCGGCCTGCTGTTGTCGTCCTGCGGTGGCGATTCCGCCACGGGCGGGCGTTCAACACATCTAACGATCGTGGTGAACGCGCCGTTCTCGCGATCGCCCTACATAGGTAAGACGATCTATCAGGGAGCGGCTCTCGCCGTCGACAAGATCAATGCTGCGGGCGGCGTCAAGATTGGTCCCGACACCTACACGTTCGGGATAAAGAAGGTCGACAACGGTCTATCGCCGGAGAAGGCGCTGCAGAATGTGCGTGCTGCGGTCGCCGAAGACGCCGTCGCCGTCATCGACGAAGGAACGGGTGTGCTGTCGACGTGGCGCGTCGCGAACGCGGCGCACATCCCGGTGTGTGTCGTCTACCAAGGCGGTGAGGGAATCATTGATCCGGAGCAACGTCCTAACCTGTTTCGGATCGCTCCAACCGATCACGGCGTCGCGTTCCGCTTCGCGGAGTACCTCATCCCGAAAGGGTTGAAAGTCGCATTCATCCACGACGACTCCGACTACGGCGAGCAAGGAGCAGTCGCGTTCGACGATGCGTGGGGAAGCAATCCGAAGTCGGTCGCCGCGGAATTATCCGTTCCCGCCGATGCCACGGATCTGTCCGCACAGGTCTTACAGGCGCGCCGCTCCGGCGCGACTGCCCTGCTTGTGTGGGCGCACTCTCCGACCGTGGCGGCAGTCGTTCGTGCCGCGCGCTCGGGCGGTTGGGACGTCCCGGTCTACACGGCGCCGTCGGGCGAGGATCCTCTGGTGAGGGAACAACTATCGGATCATGCTGACTGGATCGGCGGCCTTACTTTTGCGGCGGGACGCATGACGTCTGAGAAAGGGCCTGCGAACTTCCTTTCGTTCCAGAAGGCCTACGAAGAGAAGTTCGGTCCGGATGAGGTGGGCGTGAAAACTTCGAGTGGGCAACAGGTCATTGCGCCACCTGACTACGCGATGTACCCGTATGACTTCGTGAACGTTCTCGTCGCGGCGATGAAAGCTGCTAATGCGACGTCTGGTAGCTCCGTGATCTCCGCGCTGAACCAGGTCGACG
>JALZGD010000079.1 GCA_030861205.1 Actinomycetota bacterium | reverse complement strand
AGACAAATCTTCCCCTGCTTAGCAAAGTGCCCACGCAAGATTGCTTCATTCCGAGGCAGAGGGTCCGGCGTTGCTGCGCTGGCTACCAGCAGGGCAAGAGTGCCGATCTCTCTTAGGAGTTCAAAAGAGGCTTCCGTAAATGGGCGCTCCCCCTTGGCTTCGTCCAGCTGTTTCCACTCAGGCAGATAAGGATCCGGCCAAAACTCCTCAGCATCAACTTGTCCAGTCAAGTCAACTTCCTCGCCCCCGCACTCGCTCTCACTGGGTCGAAAGGTTTTGTGATGGGTGCCGTCATCCAATAACGGGCCCAAGGTGTTCCTGAAGCCTTCTGGATGCAGCGCGATGAGCTTCTATATCGAGGTGAGTGTAGAGATCTGCAGTGATTGAGATGGTTGAGTGACGCATATTTTCTGAAATGGTCTTCATGTCTGATCCAGATGCATGCATGAGCGATGCATGCGCATGACGGAGACCATGAAAAGTGAGGCGAATCCCAGCTTGCTTCATCTGTTCTGAGAAACGCCGCGAGATGCTTCTGGTGTCGACAGGACGTCCATCCCCTCGATCGAAAACGAGATCGTTATCGTTCCATGCTGATCCCAACAGTATGCGTCGCTTCGCCTGTTGACCTTTCTGACGCGTAAGGCAATCAATTACGAAGTCCGGCAGGCTTACGATGGCCGCGGAACTACTTGTTTTCGGCTTTTCAAGGATTCCGCTTACCTGCAACGTTTGGATGACGGCTAGCTGCCCTTGCTCGAAGAAGATGCTGGCCCAAGTGAGCCCAAAGACCTCTCCGAGCCTGAGCCCTGCTCCGAGTGCGACCACGGCCGGATTGCGAAGGTCAGTTCCTTCTACAGCCTGCAGTAGTGCCGCAACCGTAGAAAGATCGGGTGTGACGACTTGGTGGGAGGAAGGTGTCGGCGATTCAACGCTTTCGACCGGGTTCCGGGGAATCATCTGCCACTTCACGGCCTGTTTTAGCGACTGAAAGAGAATTCGATGAATGTGCAAGACCGATCGGGCCGACAATCCCTTCTTGAATGCGACGTCGTAGACCGTCTCTATGTGAGTGGGCCGAAGCTTTGACAAGGGTACGTGGCCGACAACAGGAACAATATTTCGCCGCACGTTTGCCTCGTAGTGCTCGTACGTTCGAACCTTCAGCTGACCTTGATCCACGCGCCGCTTCTTAAAGTCCAGCCAATCGAGGAGATACTCGGCAGTGGTTGCACGGCTCGGAGCTGTTCCCCAATTGCTTTCGATCTCTGCGATCCAGAGAGCAAGCACACGCTCCGCGTCCTGACGCGTTCCACGAACGGTCCGGAACAGTTGTCGCTTCCGTCCCGATAGTGGATCTCGGCCATCTGGCAGAATCAGTTCCCAGCTGCCCTTGCTTCGCCTCCGAATGTGACCGCGCATTAGGAGCAGTCGCTTATCGGTAAGGCCTTCGGTCTGCAAAAGAGCGGTTCCAGGGGCCCGTTCCCAGACTCGCCTTTCGGCTGAGGTCGCTCAAGTTCCTGAGGTACGCCGAGTTTTAGTTGAAGGAGATTTAGCCACCATTCAGTTGTCAGCGCCTCAGGGCCACTCCACTCAATCGATCTTGGAAGCATCGCTTGATGAATATCCGCTGAGATGTGACCCAGGCGAATCGCGGCTTCAATGGACTCACGAGGATTTCCTGGACATTGGAGTAGTTTCCAACCGTTTTCTATTTCGCCCGTTTGCTCGCGAGATGTGTCGTCCTCTTCCTCGGCCCGACGGCGAGTACCCGATGTCATGCTCCACGCCCGTGATGCAGAAATGTTCGACTCAATATCAGCATTATTGAAGTCCCACCAGAGAGAGGTGACTATTCCCTCTTCGTTCGACTGACGCGAATGAGCTTCGAATCTGAAGGAGCGATGTTCTGGGAGACAAGTCGTCGCAACTCTTGCAGTCGTGTAGACGATCGTTTCTTCGGTTCTCAAGGGGAGCCTTAGGTAATTTGCCGACTGTCTGCGTAACCGTCTGGACACCGACTCCCATCTTGTGCTCGCTGGCAACGAGATTCGATCAATGGTCAGGGGCATTAGCAGTCTTCCGTAATGGCCAATCCGATGTCGCAGCCAATCGGAATGACACGCATCGCATGACTTACATCCGCACGGCAGATAACTAAACTTGAGCCGCGACCCTTTGAAGCAGAATCGATTCACTCCCTTATTGCAGAATGCAAATTTATCCCGGATGATCTGATCTTCGGCGAACGTGAATCGGATTCTGAAGAGCTCGCCCCATCTTGCGAGGCCGGAAAGCCCTTGACCCTTCAGACCGCATCCCTGGCAAAAGAAACGTTCAGATTCGGTGTCGATGAACAAACTTGACGTAAAGGAGCAATTACGAGGACATGGATAATTGCTCGCTCCTCGGCTGACATCGAGGCCGAGCATTTTCCACTCCTCTTGGAAGGGTGACCACTCTTGTCGTTCCCGGATACGTTCCGAGTGGGGTGCAGCAGAATCGCTTAACCATCGGTCCTGATAAATCGATGAGGCTGACAGAATTTCAAAGAGATCATCAGTTTCATGTAGGGTCATATAGATAGCTCCGATCCAGCGCAGGTGATGAGTTATCGCCCGGCAAGGGGAGGCTGGCCCGTCGCTGACGCGAAGCACTCCCCCGCCGGGACATCTCTAAGACTGGCGTGAAGTGAGTGCTCCTGTTCCGGAGTCCCCACCTATCCATCGTGTGAGGCCCTCGCGGGATACGAAGAAGCGTCGTCCTATGCGAATCGATGGGAAGTCGCTTCGATGCATCAAGTTGTACGAGGCAGCAAGCCCAATGCCGAGCTCGGCCGAAACTTCCTTTGGATTGAGCAATAGTTTTGCGGATGTCATGGAGCCCCCTTCAACACGCGGTGTACTTCGTCAAGCTGGCTGAAGGCTCACTCGGAGGAGTTCAATGCCCGGCGCACCAGCGTCACGCCTCATCAATTCGCGTCAAGGAGTCTCAATTAATTGCTCCGCCTTTTAGAAAGGCGCGCAAAGCCATCGTATGGTCGTGGATTATCTGCGTCAACCGACAGTTGTTGCATCGTTGAGTCAGATAAATAAATCTCGACGTAACTCTTGGAGATGCGTCCCCTAGATCCTCTTGTTGAGGCCACCAACAGTCCAAGTCCTGGAAAGAAGTTAGGGATAGAGACGGAAGGGATAGCTGCCCTGCAAAGCAGCGCCCATGACTTCCAGTAAGTCGTTCGCGTCCGATTTTCTCTTTGTCTACCTACAAGACCTTAAGAGAAAATCGGGCGCGAACGAGCTGTGAGACTGAACCACAACTGGTAAGCAGTGAGGCAATGGAAGGGAACCGGTCGCCGTGTCACGTCTGGCGATCGGATCGTAGCCACGTCGTCTTCACGCTGGGACGTCAGGGCGTCAAGGCGCTAAACCATTGACCCAGTTGAAACCTACGGGTTCACTACAGGTTCTTTACCGGCAATCCCTAGAGCCGTTGTGGGAAAAGGTTAGAGAATTAACCTGTTGATGGTCGAAGTGAAGGCATTCGCCAAGACCCCGAAAGCCTCCAGCTTTGCCAATCCTTTGCCAATCCTGATGAGGATACTCCAAGACATTTCGTAAAACTCTTGGTTGGTTTCAGAGGCCCACGTCGCCTTTGATGTAGACGAAGCGTTACTGGATGAGAAGAGTTGAAACGTGCGCTGAAGGTCTTGAAAACCGTTGCCCGTAAGGGCTTGTGGGTTCGAGTCCCACGCCCTCCGCCAGTTCCCATCCGTGAGCGAGGTCCTCGACAAGATCCACGGCCTGCGTGCTGCCACACCGAGTCGATGGCGGGTCCGCCTTCGATAAGGTCCGCGAGGCTTTCGATAGGCCGAGATCGCTCGGCGGCAAGCCAACTGATCAACTAATAAAGGCGTCTCGGCCCAAGGGGGTAGTCATGGATCGAATAGAAGTGGTGAAAGTCGACGATCGCAGTGCTCCGCCCGCCGGCCAAACGCCGGGGATGGTTCGAGAGGAAGCTTTCGTCTCCGACCGAGTGTGGTCGGGGGTGGTGTTCACCGAGCCGGGAATGATCTCCGGATGGCATCATCACGACCGGCACGACACGTACTTCTTCGTCGCCGCAGGTCAAGCGTTGCTGGAGTTCGGTCCTGCTGGAAGCGAGCGGGTCGACGCAAGGCCCGGCGACTTCGTGCACGTCCCCCAGCGCACCGTGCACCGCGAGAGCAACCCAGGGGAGGAGACCTCCGTGCTCGTCGCCTTTCCGAGTGGGCAGCGGAGAAATAGTCGTGAACGTGGAGGGCCCCGCGTCCTAGATCACGCAGCCGTGGCTCGGCGCAGCCGCACGCCCACGTCTGAGATTTGCCATTGCTCTGCGAGGCGGCATATCTGGCCGTGAACACGCCAGACCTCATTTTCTTGCCGCTCACGTTTGAGTGCTCGACGAGAGTGGTAACTCTACGCGGTCAGATGAGCGCGCAGCGTGATTGATGATAGGGGCGGAGGCGGGTGACCGAGAAACTCACGAAGCTCGTGTCGAAAGTGACCGGCTGGCTGGGATCCCTACCTGCGATCGTCGGAAGCTTTGTGATCATCCTTGCGTGGGCGCTCACCGGCCCTGTCTTCGGATTCTCGAACACGTGGCAGTTGATGATCAACACGGCCACGACGATCATTACGTTCAACATGGTCTTCGTCATACAAAACACCCAGAACCGCGACGGGCGCGCCATGCACACCAAGATCGATGCACTGCTCGACTATCTCGAGATCGATCCGGCCGCATTGAAAGGACTCGAGGATCTTCCTGAGCGGGATATTCGAGCGCAACAAGTGAAGGTCAGGGCCTAAGCACCCGACTGAGGACGATTGTGCCGAAACTGATTTATTCGATGGGTCTGTCGCTCGACGGCTTCATCGAAGGTCCCGACGGCAACTTCGACTGGGGGGCTCCAGACGAGGAGCTACACCGTTTCCACAACGAGCGGGTCCGCGCGCTCGGCGGCCATCTCCTCGGCAGAAACCTGTACGAGACGATGAAGGTCTGGGAGACGATGCATGAGGATCCCGCAGCAACCGATTACGTGCTCGAGTTCGCTGAGATCTGGACATCGTTGCCAAAGGTCGTCTTCTCCCACACGCTCGACAAGGTCGTGGGCAATACTCGGCTGGCCCAGCGCAGCATCGCCGAAGAGGTTGCCGAGCTACAGGATCGATCCGGGAAGGACGTGGGTATCGGCGGAGCCGGCTTGGCGGCGGAGGCGATCAAACTCGGTCTGGTCGACGACTTCCAACCGTTCGTCTACCCCGTGATCGTCGGCGGGGGAAAGCCATTCTCTCCGTCGCTCGATCGAACTGTTCAGCTGAAGCTCGTGGAGACGAGAACCTTTGGGTCGCGCGTCGTTTACCTGCATTACGAACGAGGGTGACGGAGCGCCGCCGGTGCCGCCTCGCAGGTGACGCCCGCTCCGGCTGCACACGCACCTTTGCAATCGACATCGACGGGGTCTACGCGCGAGAGCGGTCGTGCAAAATGCCCTATGCCGCGCAGTTCCACGACTTCCGTCGGGGCTACCCGGTCGTAACCGGCTTTCCAGCGAACCTTCGTGTCTTGATTTGCCCACGACACCCGGCAGTCGATGCGTCCCGCACGGTCGCCCGCGTTGACGAGCCTCACGTATGCGTCGACGACTCCAGGCGCTGTGAACGACCCACTACGCGGCCTGACATCGGTCACATCGATCCCCGGTTTAGGGCCGAGTTGGTCCATCAGGACTCCCGGCGTGAACCCCTTGCGCCCGCGGACACGGACGTCGGATCCGGATGGCGCTGGCAGCGTCGCGTCGAAGGGATAGAGACCGGCCTCGACTCCCAGCTGTAGGGGCTTCCAATCGGCTACGTCCACGTGAGTCGACGTGCTGTACCTGATCGATTCGTACCCCCGCTCCGACCGCTCGATCCCGTAGAAGAGCCGATTCGTGACCCCGAACTTCGGAGGGAACACGAGCGCCACTACACCCCTCGCTTCTTGGAGCTCTGCATACGCATCGGCAGTGGCATTGATCAGCTGGCTTCGAGCTGTCGGCCCGATGCTCGCCACATCGGCGGGGCCGCAACTCAAAGCAAGCATGAGAGCCAGGAAGTGGAGTCCGAAGGGGCCGCGCCGTGTGATCATCCCGGTGATGTGACGCCTGTGACACCCTCAACGCTGCACTTAGACGAGATCTGTTCGCCAGCCGGCTTCAGGCATCCCTCGCTTCGTTGCCGCACTTGGCGCAAGCAGGACATCCTTCGCAGGGGGTGAATATTGCGGTAGCCGCACAACGCTGCGGACGGGTCCAGCAGAGGCGCCCCTAAGAGACATTCGAGGGGAGGTCTCGTGTCGGTTAGGACTGCTTTCTGCACCGTGTGCAATCGGGAGGTGCATCTTTCAGATGACTCCCCCTCGACCTGCCCGGTCTGTTCATCCCCGTTGATCGAATCCGGCGACGAGAGTCTTTCTCCCAGTGCTCAACCGCGCGCGGCCTCGATCGGCCCGGAGCTGTATCTCGGCTGACGAGGGTTGTCTGCGTGACGTGGCACCATCAACTTTGATCACCGAGCCGCTTTAGCGGCTTCATCACGCACGAAAGGAGACGCCATGCACGCAGTTCTGGTCAGCGTGACGATCGATTCCGAACACGTCGACGAGGCACGTCAACTCCTCACCGAACGGATCGTTCCTTCGGTAAAAGAGCTTCCCGGGGTGGTGAGTGGTGTTTGGATAGAGCCGCAGGGGGGCCAGGGCTACTCGACCGTCGTGTTCGACACCGAGGAAAACGCGAAAGCAGCCGCTGAGACGGTCGGGGGGCGCCTACCCGACTTCATCAAACTGAACTTCGCTCAGGTGCAACCCGTAGCGGCTCATTTCTAAACGACAGACGCGCGCATCAGCCGAGGTCCGTCTGGGTAAAGCGCGCGAGAGTCTCGCAGGTTGCCCTTAACCCAACGACGAGGGGAATCGCATGGCGCCGCGTTCGATCTGGAAAGGCTCGATCACTTTCGGTCTGATAACGATTCCCATCAAAGTATTCACGGCCGTCGGTCGTGAAGCGTCCGACAAGATCGATCTGCATCTGCTCCATGAGAAAGACGGCGAACGGATCCACTACGAGCGCACATGCGGCAAGGGTCACAAGGACATCGACTGGGACGAGATCGTCCGCGGTTACGAGTACGAAAAGGGTAAGTGGGTCGAGATCACCGACGAAGATCTCGAGGCTCTCGACCTCGAATCTCTGAAGACGATCGACGTCGTTACGTTCGCGCCGATCGAGCAGATCGACCCCCTGTATTTCGACAAGGCGTACTACGTCGTTCCGGAAGAGTCGGCGACAAAGGCCTATCGATTGATCACCGACGCGCTCGAGGACGAGGGCCTGGTAGGCGTTGCCAAAGTAGCGATGCGCGAGCGCGAGCACCTCGCGGCCCTTCGGGCATCCGACAAGATGTTGATCCTTCAGACGATGCACTGGCCCGAAGAGATACGCGACTCGAAGTTCGCTGCTCTGGACAAACGACCGCGCATCGAAGATCGCGAACGCAAGATGGCTCGTCAGCTCGTCCGGCAACTCACCGACGACTTCGATCCGAGCCAGTTCAAGGACGAGTACCACAAGGCGCTGAAGAAGATCATCCGGAAGAAAGTGAAGGGTGAAGAGATCGTCGTGCCGGAGGCCCCCAAAGAGCCGGAGGGCGGCGTGGTCGACCTCATGGAGGCCCTCAAGGCTTCCGTCGACGCGGCGCGGCGCGGCGAGAAGCCGCGGCCCCCACGGTCCTCTCGCTCTTCGAAGTCGTCCGCGTCTCCGGCCGGCGACCTCAGCGGGCTTACGAAGCAGCAGCTCGACGAACGCGCCAAGGAACTCGGGATCCCCGGCCGTTCGAAGATGGACAAGAAGGCGCTGGCAAAGGCGATCTCGAAAGCAAGCTAGGCGGGTCGCTCGCCCGTTACCCGCCGCTCGCGCGCTTGACAAACGTCGCGCGGCGGTGTATCTAACCATATAGTTATATAACTATATGGTTAGACAGAAGGGTGGATCGACGTGGGCACGACTGCGGAGGCGCTGGATGCGAGGTTCGGCGCGCTTGCCAACCGCACAAGGCGGGCCATCGTCGCTCGTCTCGCGAAGGGGGAGGCCACCGTGACCGAGCTCGCTCGTCCCTTTTCGATGAGCCAGCCGGCTATCACCAAACATCTGAGCGTCCTCGAGCGTGCCGGGCTGATCAGCCGCGGTCGGGACGCTCAGCGCAGGCCGTGCCGGCTGCGACCCGAGGCGGTCAAGGACGTAGCCGATTGGGTCGACGGCTACCGGCACTTCTGGGACGAGAGCTTCGACCGGTTGGACGAGTACCTGGACGAGCTGAAACGAAAGGAGACGCGAGATGGCAGTGAGCACTAACAAGTTGCAGGTCAGCACGCCCTCGGAAGACACGATCGTGTTGACCCGAGAGTTCGACGCACCGCGCGACCTCGTCTTCGAGGCGCATACATCTTGCGAGCACATGTCTTGCTGGTGGGGACCGAGGCGGTATGAGGTTGCTTCGTGCGAGATCGACTTCCGGCCCGGGGGGAAGTGGCGCATGGTGCAGCGGGATCCCGATGGTGACGAGTTCGCATTCCGAGGTGAGTACAAGGAAATCGCGCGGCCCGAGTTGATCAGCTGGACCTTCGAGTTCGAGGGCTGGCCCGGCGCGATCTCCACCGAAACGATGCAGTTGGCCGAGCAGAACGGCAAGACGACGTTGACGGCGACTGCGGTCTACGGCTCGCGCGAGCACCGCGACGCGATGCTGGAATCGGGCATGGCCGACGGCGCCGGCGAGGCGTTCGACCGGCTCGAGGAGTACCTCGAGGTGCGCAAAGCCTCCGCGTAGCTCGTCGGTAACGTCGGGATCCGTCCTCAGCGGCGGATCCTTGCGCGATTAGTTATGGCGATCCGAGCCGTCCATCTCTGAAAGGAAAGGAGTGGACTGTGGCGGTGCGCCTCATCCACGATGCCGGCGCGCACGTGTGGATCTGTGATCTTTCGGACGCCCGCGGAGCGGACCTCGCTTTAGTGGACGCCCTCGCTCGCCTCCACCTCTGTTTCAAGAGGTCGGGATCGTCGTTCCGCCTCCGCCATGCGAATCGCGATCTCGCTCGGTTGATCGAGCTCCTCGGGCTGAGTGACGTCCTGAAAGAAGAGATCTAATCGTCGAGACGCAGCGGGAGCCCGAATTCCGGGAAGAAGCGGCCAGCGTCCAGGAAGAAACAGACGCCCGCTATCTTGCTGCCGTCGATCTCCAAGATCTGAAGGGCCCATGCTTCATGGCCGCCCCCCTCGGCGGGCTTGTAATGCGCGAAAGCGGGCGAGCCGTTTGCCTCGGTCGCTATCAACCGCGATCCCTTGCATGCGATCCCCGGCCCCAGCATCCACGTCCGTATATCCGCGTGGCCGCGGAGCCAAAGCTCGTAAGGAGGCATCGACCACGACGCGTCCTCGCGAAGCAGCTCCGT
>JALZGD010000078.1 GCA_030861205.1 Actinomycetota bacterium | reverse complement strand
GCTCGGGCCCGAGCACGAGATGCTGATCGAGACGATCCGCAACGTCGGATACAGATTGGTCCCGCGACCACGCGACCGCTAGCAAGGGCTCACTCTTTCGAGGAACGTCGCGTTCTGCTGCACCTTTCCGGACAGGGCAGCGCGGATCGGTGCGGCATACTGCGTGCCGAACGTGCACCAAGCGTTCGCCAGGGCCCCTAGCTCATCTGGCAGAGCTCCGGACTTTTAATCCGGCGGGCAGGGTTCGAGTCCCTGGGGGCCCACCATCCAAAAGGGGCAGGTCACGAAGGGCTGAGGCTACCTTTTGAGGTGTTCGACGACCCGCAACGAACCGGGATGTAGCCGATTTTGTAGCCAGAATCCACGGATGGCTCTTCTGATGGCGGAACCGTGTCGTTTCGTGTCCTTCCGGCGAAGACCACCCCAATGGCAAGTGGGATCAGCGCGACGCTGCAAGTGAGCATGCCGACGATTCTTCGGGAAGTCTTAGGCAATACCGGTGGCCCCAAACCAATCTGAACGTCGATATTGATGAACTCGTTCGTTCAACGAGCTAGCGAAACCGACTCGAGCGGTAGGGGTGTGCACCGGTGGCTTGACCTATCGCTGACGTTCGCAGCCAGTCACGTGCTCGCGGCTTCGGCGTGTGTCGCGCCCGACGCGACCTCGCCATCACGTAGCGCTTAATCGAACCGTAAATTCTTCAAAGCCATCATTCCGCGGTGAGCCTGGCATGGAAGCCGACGGCTACGCCCTAACTTTGAATGCGCCGCGCCGACTTTTCGGCGTCACCGTTTCACCGCACGAGGGGTCGCGGCTGCGGAGCAGGCTGGCTTCCAACAGAGTCGTCAGATGTGCTCGGTACTTGTGATTAGACCAGCGCTGATCGATGACGAGATCCTCCCAAACGCGTTGGGATGTCGCCGCCCAGAAACATCTCGCAGCATCCGCTTGGTCCCACCCGGCAGCCAGTTCTCCTTCTTCTGCGAGGCGCTGAATCAATTCTTCGCAGCGAGTCAACCGGGCATGCTCACGTTCTTTCCAAGCCGCGTCGGCGGCGGGATCGGAACGGCGGAGGACTTCGAGAGCCGTCGCCACTCCCTGCAGTCGCGGCTTGAGCCAAGCCTGCAACCTGATCGCCTCCTTGAACCCCTGGCGAGCCGTCGGAGCTTCATCGATACGCCGCTGACGCGAGCCCCTCAAGGTGGCATCCCACAAGCGTGACGCTTCGACGATCAGGTCGGTCCGGTCCGCAAAGTGAAGATAGAGGGCCTGCCGCGAGACTCCCGCTCGCTCAGCGACGTCGCCCATGGTGATCGGTGTCCCGTCCGCCGACTCGAGTAGATCCCAAGCAGCCCGAAGAATCCGTTTGCGGGTTGCTGGGTCTCCGCTTGACATGGTGTCAAGCTTAGGGCATCCTCCACTAGACACACTGTCAAACGACGAGGTGAATGGGCTACATCGACGATCGCTTATGCGAATGGGGTTGACGTGCCGCCCGAGCGGGCAGTCCGACCGGGGTACAAGGTCTCTTTCGCATCGATCCGCTCCGCCGTGAACGCGCGCATAGCAGCCGGAGCCGTACAGGAAGGAGACAGCGTGACACACGCATTCGCCGCAGCCGGGGAGGGTCGTCCGTTCTCGGTTGGGCCATCTCAAGTGCGGATCAAGGTCGACAACGCTGACCCTGCAGGCGCTTTCTCTCTGATCGAATGGATCATCCCTCCGGGTGCTCCCGCTCCACCCAGACACGTCCATCGCCGTGCTTCCGAGACCTTCTATGTGATCGAAGGAGAACTCCATTTCCCTCTCGCCGACGAAACCCTTGCGGCCAGCTCCGGTTCGTGCCTGCACGTGCCGGCCGGCACGCCTCACACGCTGTCCAATCCCGGGTCGATCCCGGCCCGAGCTCTCGAGCTGTTCGTGCCTGGGAGCCTCATGGGACTCGTGGAAGGGGTGGGAGAACTCTTGTCACAAGGACCTCCGGACATGGATGCCATGCGCGAGTTATTCGCGCGTTATGACAGCGAGTTGGTGTTCTGAGTCCCGGTAACCGACCAATTCGACGCGGGCGATAGCAAATCATCGGTTGTTCCATTCGATCCGACTCGGACTCGTGCAGAGGAGCGACAGGGAGCCTCGTGCGCACGCGCACGAGGTCCTCTCTGCTGTGAAGTAGGCAGATCAGATAGGAGGCGGGCGATGAAGCGGGCAGTGGCTCTTGTGGTGTCGGTTGTATCTGTGATTACGGCAGGACCGGCGCGCGGCGCGCCAGCCGGGCTCCGTGTAGTGCAATCATCCGCGGTCTCCGGCCCGGTTGCTTTCCCTACCGGTTGTTCCGCCTCCCAAGACGCCAACGAGCCCCAGGTCGCGGTCGATCCTCGCGACCCTTCGCACCTCGTCGCTACCTACGATCTGGGTGCCGGCGGGGCGGCGGTTATTGCAAGCTCGTCCAACGGCGGAGTGACCTGGAACCGGTTGGCTCAACCGGTCCTGGCGGAGTGTGGCTCGGGGGATAAGGCGCAGGGCCAGGACCCTTCGCTTGCGATCGCGTCCGATGGTCTCGTCTGGACGCAGCAGGGGTACTTCGACCCAGACCGGACTCGCGCGGGTCACGACGCGGTGCGCGAGTACTCGGTCGTTTATGGCAAAGACGTCTCTGTTGCCGACATCGGTGGCGAGGAAGCCTTGCAGCGCGGCTGGATCGCCCTCGGCGACGCGCCGGGAACGGCATACGTCGCCACCGATCACATCGACTACGCGGGCACGTATGTTCCCGGTTCCCCATTGTCGTCAGTGACGCTTAGAGCAACCGCCGACGGCGGCAAGTCGTGGCAGACCGTGAGCACGATCGACACCGACGCTCCGGGCCATGTGTTGATCGTCATGGGTCTTCAGCGGACCCAGGGTGCACTCGTCGCAGTCGTGGCCGACGTCTTCCTACCTGCTGCCGCTCCGGAATTGGTCGCGACGCTAGGCTCGACTGCGCCGGGAACCGCCTATGCCTACAGATCGACCGACGGCGGACGGACTTGGTCCCGCGGCGACCCGATTGGCCAACTTCCGCAGTGCTGTTTGGCCGACGCCGCTGTGGGGCCCGATGGAACCCTGTACGTCACCTGGACAGAAGCCGCAGATCGATCGGACAAGACGGGCGATGACGTTGTGATCGCGCGATCGTCGGACGGAGGACAAACGTGGCAGAGCTCCGTTGCCGCCCATTCTGTGGGGCCTTTCCCAACTTCTGCAGTCGCCGTGACCTCGAGTGGAACGGTGGGACTCCTCTGGTACGCGACGGATCCCGCTCAATCCGGCGACATCGTTCCCCGCTTCACCGTCTCTCGGGATGAGGGCAACACGTGGAGCGAGCCCGTTGCTCTGGCGTCATCTTTCAATCCAAATGCGATCTCTTCCTGGAACGACACGGGACCGCTCGGCGCTTATCAGGACGTTGCCGGCCTGCCTGACGGATTTGGGGTGGTGTTCACCCAAGGCGGGAGTGCCGCGCGAGGTGGAGCGTCGGAGGTGGTCTACGCGCATGTCATTGTGGGAGGTTGACGGATCGAGGTCTCGAGGAGACCGCATCTCAATCGAGAGCGCCGGCCCTAAAGAGTCAGCGCCTACACCTCTGCATCGGCAAGTGTTGTTGTCGGCGACACCCACGTACGAAATCAGTCGACGAGCGGGCGTTCGTCGAGAAACGATTTCCAGCAACGGCCGAATATGAAGCCCCGGAGTCGGCTCTCGAGACGCGGCGAGTGGTCATCCGATTCTTAGCGGGTAGTTACGACGATCACTTCGTCGTCAGGTTCCAGCGGGACGACCGCGGACAAGCCGGGGTTGAGCACGACTTCCCCACTGCGTGCTTTGCGGTAGCCGAGCACGGACTCTCGGTATCGATTGCCCGCGGCAACGATGTCGCCGAACGTTGCAGACCCGTTCGAGGAGAACCTGCGGGCGGGACGCATCGCGAGCGAGGCCCCCTCGGCGTCGAACAGCTCGTCGAAGACGCCGCGAAGCTCGACGTTCTCGGACAACTGGGCGAGCATCAGACCTGCCAGTTGCTCACTGACGATGAAGTCATCGACGTCTGCAAGCTCGGCAATGGGAACGTTCCTCTCGTCGAGCACCTCGGCGACGAGCCTGATATCGGGAGGTTGTCCCTTCGGCCACCTCATGCGAAGAGCCATCAACGTCAACAGTGTGCGCGCGTCCGCGTCGTCGGCCGAGATTCCCTCCCTGTATCCGAGCAGCACTGCCTGCGCGTAGTCGGTGTCTCCAAGGAGGTCACCTAGCCGTTCAGGCCCGCCACTGAAAGACTGAATCTCTACGGTGGCATTGACGGTTCTGTGCTGGCCCCGTGCGGCTTCGGGATCGACGAACTCCGGATCCACGATGACGTCAACCCGGGAACCCGCCGGCAGGAATTCGTCTAGTTCCTTTAGAACTCGCGGAGCGAGGTTGCTCCAGCCCACCATCAGCACGCGCTGTGGGGGCGCGTCATCGATCCTGGTCGCCGCCGCGACGTCGCGCATAGGTGCAATTCGATCTAGCGTGAACACGGAATCGTCTTCTACCAACGCCAGCAGACTCTCTTCCGATCCGATCGGACGGTCCGGCGGGGGATTCAAGATCGGGCCGTCGACCGTGCCGACGCCGATCACTGCTGCCCTTTCGAAAGACTGTTGTGCCTGCGCGTACGTCGAGCCCACTAGTTGCGGGAACTCGCGGAAGTAGAGCTCATCGCCGTCGAAATCGAGCAGCTCACGGAAAACGGCCGACAGCCCTCTCTCGCGACATGCCTGGGCCGTAACTTCTGCGATCACCCGATCCGAATTAACCGTCACTACGCCCTCGTCCGTAACCGCTTCGAGGGTGTCGGCCTGCGCGGCAGACTGCATCTCCACGATGATCGGAACGTCGGCAAGTTCGAATCCCAAGACCGCCAGCGAGGTCTTGATCGCTCCTGCATCACCTTCGGCGCCGCTCATCACCACCACCGACCTTGCATCCGCGATCCCGACAAGCTCGAGGTCGGCCATGCGCGTCGGGTCACCGCGTCGGGCAACGACCCGCGTCGTCCTGAGATCGGGCACCGTCGTGCGGATGGTTTCTTCTACCTCGGTCTTGTCCAGCTCGGCCAGAATGACGATCGCGGCACGCTTCTCGCTCTCGTTCGCGATAACGAGCTCGCTGACGATCGTCGGGACGCGCGCGGACCACCCAAGAATCAGTGTGTGACCGCGTTCGAGGACTCGGCTCCGTCCCAACGCATCTATGCGTTGGTCGACAGCTGAAGAGATGAGGCCGATAAGACTGCCGGCGATGAAGATGCCTGCGAGTGTGACGAACAGCGCAATGAGGCGAGTGGGCCAGGTCGCATCCCCCGCAAAGCTGCCTGCGTCGATGACACGCAGCAGCATCTGCCAGAAGGATTCGAGGATCCCCGGATGATTGCCGGCACCATTGAACCCGAAGAGATGCGCGATCTCGGCGACTACTGCCGCGACGATGACGATGGCAAGTGTGCCCAGACCCAGATATCCGATGACGACCCAAGCTCCGCGTGACAGGGCATTGTCGAACCGATATCTCAGGCGCGAGCCCCACTTGTGAGCGGTGGACGGTACGCGTCGGCGTTTTCGGTTTATCGCTCATGGTCACGCAATAATTTCCTCGTCTAGGGGTTCTTGCGAGCCTTGTTCAAAGCCACCCCAGCTCGTCCAGGAGACGGGCGGCCGTGTCTTCGACTGGAGTGTCGCCGTTCGAGATGTAGATGTCGTCGGATTGCCGTTCGAGGTCCCCCATCTCTGCGGATTGAACCAGATGCTCCTGCAACGTCGCTCCGGCGTCGCGGCGACGTAAGCGGGCGTGGATGACGTCAAGTGGCGCGGTCACATGCGCAATGACGAGCGAGACGTCGGGTACGGCCGCACGGAAGGTCTCGGCATCGCTTCGATTCTCCAAAGCACGGGTGAGGATCAGGTACTCGGCCCCCGCAGCTCGAAGGTTCGGCCATATCGCCGCCAGATTCTTGGCGATGACCTCGTTGATCGAGACACTGGATCCGATCAACCAGCCCAACCAATCAAGATCTACGATCGCGGCGCCCGCGCCGCGTTCGTGAAGGATGTCACCGACCGCGATCGCAACCGAGGTCTTTCCTACTCCTAGGGGGCCCGCGATGAGTACGCCTGAGCTCACCCGTGCATGCTCGCCCAGTCGGGCGAGCGGTTCAACCTACGCTGACACCATCCCGAAGATCGACGATTGCCGGCGCGTCCGCTTCGATGACTATCGGGTTGCTGCGTGCGTACTCGCGCGCTTGTGCGAGACGTGACGGGAGTTTCTGATCGCGTCCCCGCTCGGGGGTCTTCTCGCCCGTGAGCTTCGTCATCTCATTGACGGTTGCCTGGAACGCGGTTGCGAAGAACGTGAGTACACCGACGAAATAGAAGACGACTACGCGAGTGACCAACCACAAAGATCCAAGGCCGAGCGTCAACAACAGCCATTTCAACGCGGACTTCACGTAGTTCCTCCCCCACTTCAACGCGACGTGCGACTTACCCATTACAAATCTTGGGGGTGGCCGCGCTCAAGCCCCTCTTTCCGTCAGAAAACGGACAAATGGCATGGGCCAACTGTCATTTTCAAGACAGCAGGGGGGCCATCCTGATCTCGAGCGTCGCTTGCTCGAGCTCGAGCTCGCGTTCGGTCCAGACCTTGGGTGATCCTTCGTAGACGTCGACCGTGGTTCCCGTCTCTTCCATCCAGACGATCAAGGCATGGGCCCATCGCTCCTCGAGGAGCGCTCGACGCATCTCTTCGAGTCGTGACGCGTCGGCCACCTCGGAGGCGGGAAGGCGCGCGACGAGATCGAGAGCAAGTGCGCGCGAGATCGTTTCAGCGTTCTCGGCGAGATAGACCACAGGCTCGTGGCCGTGAACGACCGCCCATGCTCCGATCGCGGTCGTGCGGCCCTCTATCCGCTCAGTTTGCACTGTCGCTCATCAAGTCGTCGATGGGCACGTCGTAAGCCTCACCCGCGCAATATCGGCGTAAACGCGCCTGTCCTTCCGGAGACAGCATCTCGATCGCGTCGTGGTACACGACCCCGCGGGCGGTCTTCAGGGCGGCGTAGCCGGCGCTGTTGCGCGGTGGGAGATTCGTCGTGAGCAGGATCAGCTTGTAACTGCCCGGTCTCGCAGCTTTTAGGACGGCGGCCTTGCCAAGCGCCTTCCATAACGTGTCGGTACGCCTCAAGCCTGCACGCGGCGTCGTGAACGCGCCGGAGATATCGAAGAACCATCGCTCCCCGTTGCTCCCCACCGCCAGCAGGTTGACTTCGACGCCGTTCCCGAATCGAAGGTCTTCGGAGAAGTCGCGGAAACCGCAGTCTTGCAAGACGGCCTTAGCGATCTCGCGCGCTCTTCGGCCCTCGCGAACCGCCCTCGTTTGGAACGACTCGTCACCGTCGACATCGGGAAGCGACGGGACTGTTACTTGGATTGCATGCGGTCTAGCGGCCCTACTAGCGCGTTCTTCCGCAACGCGCTCGCGCGCGGCACGGACGTAATCGGGATCGGTGTCATATCCCAGGAAGTGACGTCCTGATCTGACCGCGGCGACTGCCGACGTCCCCGATCCCATGAACGGGTCCAAGATGACATCGTCCCTGTAGGTGTAGAGCTCGATCAAACGCAACGGGAGCTCGACTGGGAACGGAGCGGGATGACCCACCCGTGTTGCACTTTCCGGTGGGATGTCCCATACGTCGGTCGTGGCCTCCATAAAGTCGTCCTTGAAGATCGTTGCGTGGGACGGAAGCCGCTTGCGTGCGCGCTGGGTCCGCGTAAGGGCGCGATCGAAACGCCCCTTGCTCGCGACGACGATTCTCTCCGTTAGATCTCGGATAACCGGGTTGGCTGGAGATTGGAACGACCCCCACGCGCAGGAACCGCCGGCTCCATGCGCCTTCTGCCAGATGATCTCACCGCGCATCAACAGGCCGAGGCGGTCTTGCAAGATCGCGGTCACGTCGGAGGCGAGCGAACGGTACGGCTTGCGGCCGAGGTTCGCCACGTTCACCGCGATCCGCCCGCCCGGCTCGAGCGTCCGAACGCATTCGCGGAAGACTTCGGTCAACATCTCGAGATATTCGACGTAGGTCGAAGGGATGTGCCCTTCTCCTAAGGCTTGCTCGTACTCCTTGCCGGCGAAGTACGGAGGAGAAGTCACAACCAGGGCGACCGAATCGTCGAGAACCTCGGACATCGAGCGCGCGTCGCCCACGTAGATCTGGTCCAAGACGGAGGCCGGATTGATCACGATCGTCTCTTCCGTAGAGGTCTCCGGCACGGCGAAGCGAGCGTAGAAATCGCTCGCATCGTGACTCTCCCGCCGGCTAACACCGAAGTTCGACGTTGCCGTCCCGCGCTTGATCCGCTTGTTCTCGTCCGGCACGCCCAACATCATGCACCTGTGGCGGCGCGCCGGTCCCGCTTTCGGACATTTCGGCCCCGGGGCGTCAAGTAAGGCCGCGCGGCGTTATACAAGAGAGGCGTGGATCAAGACACGGTGACCCTTGACCACTGCGACGACAAAATCGGCAACGACGACAAACGGATGAGCGCTTGATCTCGACACCTATCACCCAACGCCGCATCAGGATGATCAGTCTTGTCGTTGCCGCAGCAACGGTTCTCGCCGTACCCCTTATCGGGTTGAGCCCTGCGCCGGCGAGGCGCGCGCTAGCGCGCACTTCGCCTCGCATCTCCACTCTCGAGGCGCCCTACCAAGGGTTAGGGACATGGGTCGACATGTACAACCGGGGACCGTGGGCGCACCCCACACGAACGATCGAAAAGATGGCGGCACACGGTGTCCAAACTCTGTTTCTCGAAACATCGAGCTACAAGAAGCATCACGCGATCTTCCGGCCCCGCGCAGCCGGGCGACTGATCACGCTAGCGCATTCGCATGGGATCCGAGTCGTCGCGTGGTCGGTACCGGGATTCAAGAACCTAGAGACCGACTACACACGTGTGATGAAGGCGATTACCTTTACTGCGCCGAGCGGTCAACGATTCGACTCTTACGCGATGGACATCGAGGCAACGCTGGTGTCGAACATCGACCGGCGCAACAGGCGATTCGCAAAGCTGGCGGCGCGGGTACGCCGCACCGTGGGATCGGCCGTGCTAGGCGCGATCGTTCCCGATCCGGCTCACCAGCTGTTCTGGAAGCCGTTCCCGTTCCTCACCGTCGACCGTTTGTTCGACGTGTACCTACCGATGAGCTACTTCACGCTCCGTGGCATCAAGGGTCGAGAACGTGTACACGACTACATCGTCGAAAACATCCGCTTCATCCGTGCGGCATCGCACAACGAGTCTGCTCGGATCCATGTGATCGGTGGAATTGCAGGCGACGTCTCGCCCCGCGAGACGCGCGGGATGATGACCGCAGCTCGGAACATGCACGCGATCGGCGCAAGCCTCTATGACTTCCCGATCACGACGCGCGGAGAATGGCGG
>JALZGD010000077.1 GCA_030861205.1 Actinomycetota bacterium | reverse complement strand
GCGCGAGCGGTGGACGCAGCTTGCCAGGACGTTGTCTGGTGGCGAGCAGCAGATGCTTGCCATCGCACGAGGCTTGATGGGTCGCCCGAAGCTACTGTTGATCGACGAGGCGTCGCTCGGTCTGTCGCCAAAGCTCACGCAAACGGTCTTCGAAGTCGTCAAGCGCATCAATGGAGACGGCGTGACCGTTCTGATGGTCGAGCAGAACGCCGGCGTCCTCGACATCGCCGATCGGGCGTTCGTCATGGAGAAAGGAACGCTCGTCTACGCGGGGGCCGGCGACGAGATCCTCGACCACGCGGAGATCCGCCAGGCGTACCTGGGAGCGCCCGTCTAGTCCTGTATCAGCTCACCCAGTGCCGCATCATCCGATAGATCGATCGTCAATCGAGGCGCGCCGGCAAGATCGTCGGCCGCAACGATCGCGGCGACGAGCATTTCGCCGTCGCGCTTCCCGAAAAGACGGCGACGTCGCCGCAGGATGACGAACTCGAGACCGCTGTGCGACACGAGCTCCACCGTGTCTGCGTCGCGGCCTGCGTAGACGATGCGAGAGATGCGTGCGGCAGAGAGCGCATCGATCAGATCGGCAGTGATCGAAGTGTCGTCGAATAACACCGCGGTGCGCGCGCCTTGCCCGGCACGCTGCACGAGATCGGGATCGGCCGGGTCGCCGACGGCAACAAAGGCTCCCCGGTCTTTCAATCGAGCAGCCCGGGCCGCGTCCTGCGTAACCACGCGAACCAGGTCGTGATCGCCGACCAACGCATCGACTACTGCTTCGATAACGTTGTCTTCGCCGACGATCAAGAAGCTCACGCGCGAACTCTCAGGATGTCGGCCACGAGCTCGAAGCGGCTTGACGTCCGCGGTTCTAGAGGCTCGCCGTCGACGTGCCGCGCGAATGGTTGCTGCGCGTGCACCTCGAACGAGGTGAGGTCGTGCCTGTAGAACGCATCGGGATGGTCGATGAATTGCCCCGAGAAGATCGATCGCCACGCATACAAAGGGAATGCTTCGAGCCGCATCCGCTTGAGAGCGAAGATGTCGAGGCCGGCCTCGAGATCGACATCGGGCGCGAGGTGTATCGAGCGACCGGCGAGATACGCGTACGGCCCTGCGTTGCATGCGACCGCCATCGCTACCGGGACAGTGCCGAATGGTCCCTCGAGCAACATCGACGGGTTGCGGTGGCGATACGTGCTCGCGAGAACCCGGAACGCGCTCCAATAAAAGAACAACTCGCCGAAACGCCTCTTGGCAGGGATGTCGCGCTCGACGCGTTCCGCAGCCTCGGCATCGAAACCGCAGCCCGCAGAGAACGTGAAATAGCGCTCGTCCATTCGGCCCAGTGGCACGGTCCGCTCCGGGACGTCGAGGGCCGCGATCAGGTGGTCCGCCGCTCGCAGCGGGTCGAGGGGGATATCGAGTGCACGAGCAAAGACGTTCATGGTTCCGCCGGGGATGATGCCCAGAGCCGAGCCCGTGCCCGCGAGGCCGTTCGCGACCTCATTCACGTGCCCATCCCCGCCGAACGCGACAACCAGCGGGACTCCCGCAGCGGCTGCCTCGGCCGCCAGCGAGATGCCGACATCGCGTGCGCCGGTCGTCACGACCTCGGTCCGCAACCTAGTGCTGAGGCGGTCGACGACGCGTTCGGCCTCCTCCGAATCGAACCGCCCGGCGTTCGGGTTGATGACGACGACCGCATCTCGGTTCTTCTTCGGCGCGCGACGCCCGCGCGACGTATCCCCGGCACTTATCATCCGCGTCAACGTAACCAAAGCCGCCGCCGGCCAACCCGGCTAATTGTCAAGCTTTCGTGGAGACTGGAGCCGCCAGTGACCGAAGCAGATCGCTCGATTCCCGTCATCATCGACACGAAGATGCACGGTCGGGACGGCATCACCGCGTGCTTCCTGTACCGCGAAGAGAGAACGCTCGTCGAAACCGGCCCCAAGACATCGCTCCCGAACGTCGTCAAAGGTCTCGAGGAGGCGGGCGTCGACTCCCTCGACAAGATCGTCGTCACGCACATACACCTCGATCATGCGGGCGCGGCAGGCGCGCTGTGCCGACGGTTTCCGAATGCACGCGTTTACGTGCACGAGGTCGGCGCTCCTCACCTCATCGACCCGAGCAAGCTGTGGTCTAGCGCGTCGCGGATCTACGGCGACCAGATGGAGCAACTGTGGGGCGGGGCTGATCCGATCGACGCAGATCGCGTCATCGCGTTATCCGACGGTGGCGAGATCGATCTCGGCGGTCGCACGCTGACGGCCGTCGAAACCCCCGGTCACGCCTATCACCATCACGCATATGTGGATTCCTTCACCGGGATCGCATTCACAGGTGATGCGCTCGGCGTCCGGCTGCCGGAGATAGGCCTCGTCCGACCCGCGACACCACCACCCGAGTTCCACCTCGAGAAAGCAATTGCATCGATCGAGCGGATCCGCTCGCTGGGCGCGGCTGCGGTGTGGCTCACGCACTTCGGCCCACAGGACGCCGGACCCGCTCCTCACAGCGTTTCCGAAGTGTGCGACGAGGCGATCGACGCGCTGATGGCGTGGGCACGATGGGTTGAGGAGGCTCGCAAAGACACTCGCGAGCTCGACGAAGCTGCGAAACGCGTCGAAGCCGAAGCTCGGGCGGCGATGGAATCCAAGGTGGACGAGTCCGCCGTGGACCGGATGGAACAGACGACGTCGTTCTGGATGAACACCTGGGGATACATGCGTTACTTCGACAAGCAGGAGGCTGCAACCTGAGCGGGGCGCGGCAAACACCAGACGACCTCGCGGAGCGGACTCTCTTTATCCAAGGCGCCGCTTGCTACCTACGTCCGTTCCGCGGTTCCGACGCGCGCGCCGTGCTCGACCTCCGCGTCCGGAACCGTGCTTTCATGGCTCCTTACGAGCCGACGCGTCCCGACAGCCACTTCACTCTCGCAACGCAATCCCGCATGCTCGAGGAGGAAGCGCGGGCGTGGCGCGCTGGGCTCCAATACGTGTTTGGCATCTTCGACCACACCGATTCGTTGGTCGGACGGATCTCTCTCGCGAATGTCGTCCGCGGCGGATGGCACAATGCGACCGTTGGTTATTTCGTCGACGAGGCCAACAACGGGCGCGGCATCGCTACGGAGGGGTTGCGCCTGGTTACGGCGTTCGGGTTCGGCCCGGCAGGGTTGCACCGCGTGCAAGCCGGGGTGATGCCCAGAAACCGCGCATCGATACGCGTCGTGGAGAAGAACCACTATCGGTTCGAGGGCGTTGCGCTGCGGTATCTCTGCATCAACGGGGTGTGGGAGGACCACAACATCTACGCGGTGACTGCCGAAGAGTGGCAGCAGGCAGGGGGTTAGCTTCTCACCCGGCCGCTCAGCGCCCTTTCGCAAGGCGAGCAGCGCGCGCGGGAGCGTCCGTTGACTCCGCATCGGCAGCAGCTACCGCTTCGAACCAGCTCCTCGCCTGACTGAACCTTCCCTTCCGCTGCAACAGATCACCGAGGACGTACCACGCGCGCAGGTGATGGTCTTCCGCGACGGGCGGGCGAAGGTCGAGACGCTCGAGCCGCTCGATCGCTTCGTCCACCCTGCCCTCGTCCGCGAGCGCGCCTGCGCCGACGATGGCTCCTTCGTAGAACACCGCAGGCTCGACGGAAGAGTAATCGAGCTCGTCCACGAGCTCCAGTGCCTTGTCGCGCTTACCGATCGCGCGGTAGCAATCTGCAAGGACGGCGTTCTGCGTGAGCGAGCCCGTCAATCGCTTGAATGCAGACAGCTCGCGCGCGGCCTCCTTGTAGCTGCCCGCGCGGTAATACGCGAGGCCGAGCAGTTCCCGGGCCGACGGCGAGCGCAGAGCGATGTGTTTCGCTTGCTCGCCGAGCCGGACGGCGTCTCGATAATCCTCCGTGAGGTATGCGCCGACGGCCTCGGAGAACACCTTGACGAGGATCTCGCCTTTCCCGGGCCGAGCTGTGGCACGGAGCTCGCGCACGATCTCGTCGTCGATGTGCGCGACCGGCCGGTCTTCCGTTTGACGTTCGTCGCGAGCCCGGCGTTGGAGGTGGTCCCGGTTTCCCGCGCGGCCTCCCCGTCGTTCGTCTCCTTGACGTGCGGGCGCCGGCTTCCTTGCCGCGCTTCGAGGGTAGCTCCGTTTCCGTTCGTCGGCAGTCATAGGACGCTCGACGATATCTTCGACGTGCGGACGCGCTTGCGACACGCTCACGGACACAAAAAGGCCGCCCATACGGGCGGCCTTTTTAAGAATCCCGGCGGCGTCCTACTCTCCCACCCCGTTTCCAGGGCAGTACCATCGGCGCTGGAGGGCTTAACTTCTGGGTTCGGAATGGGACCAGGTGTGACCCCTCCGCTATGGCCACCGGAAACCACTTCGCTCTTTTTGCCGCGCCGGCTTGCGCCGCGACGAGCGAGATCTATTTCGTTGTCAATGTTTCTGGAACCTTGAACGCCCCAGAGCGAGCGCGAGCGAAACCAAGCCCTCGGCCTATTAGTACCGGTCGCCTGAACACATTGCTGTGCTTACAGCTCCGGCCTATCAACCTTGTGGTCTAGCAAGGGGCCTTACCCGGTTAACCCGGTGGGAGACCTAATCTTGGGGCCGGCTTCGCACTTAGATGCTTTCAGCGCTTATCCGATCCGCACGTAGCTAAACAGCGTGCCCTTGGCAGAACAACTGTCACACTAGCGGTGCGTCCGTCCCGGTCCTCTCGTACTAGGGACAGATCCCCTCAAGTCTCCTACGCCCGCGGAGGATAGGGACCGAACTGTCTCACGACGTTCTAAACCCAGCTCGCGTGCCGCTTTAATGGGCGAACAGCCCAACCCTTGGGACCTGCTCCAGCCCCAGGATGCGACGAGCCGACATCGCACGTTGTCCCGCTGTTTCCAGCGGCGCAGACTATGTCTCCACCCTGCCCAACCAAAGGCGAGGGGTCGGCGTGTTGTGGAGCTCTTAGATTTGGCGTATTCGCCATCGAACTCCACCGGACGTTTACGTCTCAGTCGTTACGGGGTCATGCGGCGCTTGATTGAATCTTGGTTTACGCATTCCGCAGACTTCCCACGGCATTGCCTTTCCGCACGTTCCTGGTACGTCTCGCGCGTGCGGGGAAGGTTTCGCCGTTATAAGCCGATACTTTGAGCAACGTTTCCGCTGCTCACACCCCAAATTGAGGTGCCAAACCGTTCCGTCGATATGGACTCTTGGGAACGATCAGCCTGTTATCCCTAGGGTACCTTTTAGCCGATGAGCGACGGCCCTACCACGAGGAGCCGCCGGATCACTATCTCCTACTTTCGTACCTGCTCGAGATGTCTCTCTCGCAGTCAAGCTCCCTTGTGCGATTGCACTCGACTCCTGATGGCCGACCAGGATGAGGGAACCTTTGAACACCTCCGTTACATTTTGGGAGGTCACCGCCCCAGTGAAACTACCCACCTGACAATGTCCCCGATCCGGATTACGGACCCGGGTTAGAAGCCCAGAACATTCAGGGCGGTATTTCAAGGTTGGCTCCACCACGACCGGAGTCGCGGCTTCAAAGCCTCCCGCCTATCCTACGCAAAATGTCCCAAACTCCAATATCAAGCTGCAGTAAAGGTCCTAGGGTCTTTCCGTCCTTCCGCGGGTAACGAGCATCTTTACTCGTATTGCAATTTCGCCGAGTCCCTGGTTGAGACAGTGCCCAAGTCGTTACGCCATTCGTGCAGGTCGGAACTTCACGTTAGTCCGCTCTCTCGAGCGGCGCAGACTATCCCTTCACCTTCGAAACTGGACTTGATCGACTCCGCTGTGTACTTGCGCAACCCTGCATTCATTTGCTGAGCCAGCTCTGCAATCAATATCAATCCCTCTGGGATCAAGTGATTGCCACTCGACATCAGTATGCAGATCCTCCTGAACAATTCGAAGTCCTTGCGCTTCGAAGACAGGAGCGGAAACACTTCAAAGAACGGGATAACGCTCCTGTTCAATGTTCGAAGAGAGCGAATCTCGAACTTCAGTGTTTTGTCGGAGCGATCTGGTCTGATAGATCCACCACCGAAGAGCTTCGGTAGCAATCTGATCAGTTCAGCTCGGTCTCCGTTCTGACTTACTGAGAAGCTCGGTCGAACTTCCCAACGCAAGCGGATTCGGGGCTGCGGTCGCAGTGACACACAGAAGCACCCTTCTCCGTCGACGTAGCCAGATATGTACGACGGTATGTCGATCCCTGTTCCAAAGGGCCGGCGTCTTATGGAGTCCATAGATTTGCCTTGCGGCCAGAACTCCATCTCGGCTTTCGCCTCAGTCGTTACGGGGTCAAAGAGTCGGAGACTCTCGACTTCCCACGGGATCGCCCTCTCGAGATCGAGTAGGGGTTCCCCGTTATTAGCCGGATTTGCTTGAGGGATCGCTCCCTCAAGGGGCAAGTGATTCATCGCTTACCCGACAAGGAATTTCGCTACCTTAGGCATTGCTGTTACCTCCACTCACAAGAAATCAGTTGAGTGGCGGGGTGATCATTTCTGTCACCCTCCCCATGTCGCCATGAGGATCGGACTGTCTCATCACTGACGGATCGTCAAGTGCTCGGCGTACAGTCTCTGAGGGTTCCGCAATCGCTTGCGGCCTTCCCTGCTGATTTTCCGCACCGGTCACATTGTCACTGCTCATGCACACAACCTAGTAAAGGTGTGTGACAAGAACGAGTAGTGCCGGATGCTCGGATGTTCCAGCATTTAGCCGAGTTTTGTAACCGCCGGTCGGTAGCAACCCACGGTTATAGTTACCGCCGCCGTTTACCGGGGCTTAGGTTCAGAGCTTCACTGGGACCGAAGTCCCAGTTAACCCTTCCCCGTAACCTTCCGGCACCGGGCAGGCGTCAGTGCGTATACGGCGACTTACGTCTTTGCACGCACCTGTGTTTTTAGTAAACAGTCGCTTGGGCCTGGTTTTTGCAACCACCCGCAGCTCGGGGAGCAAGTCCCGTCACCACAGGAGGCGCCGCTTATCCCGAAGTTACGCGGCCAATTTGCCGAGTTCCTTAACCAGGGTTCTCTCGATCGCCTCGGTATGCTCTACCTGTCCACCTGAGTCGGTTTGGGGTACGGGCACCACACGAACTGGCTAGAGGCTTTTCTCGGGAGCATGGGCTCATCAGCTTCGGCTCAAGCGCCTCGGCATCGCATCTCAGGATTAACGGCCCCCCGGATTTGCCTAAGGGGCCTCCCTACATGCTTACCCCACGTCGACCAACGCGTGGGTCTGACTACCCTCCTCCGTCACCCCTTTGCTAACCGCCACACCTGGGTCGGTAGGCCCCGAAGGGCTTCCCTTAGCAAGGTGTATTGGTTTGGGCGCGCGTGTGGTGGTACTGGAATATCAACCAGTTGGCCATCGCCTACGCCTCTCGGCCTCGGCTTAGGTCCCGACTTACCCTGGGCGGATTAACCTTCCCCAGGAACCCTTGGACATACGGCGAGGAAGTTTCTCGCTTCCTTTTCGCTACTCATGCCGGCATTCGCACTTGTAACCACTCCACCCCGCCTTACGGCGAAGCTTCGCAGTTGTTACAACGCTCCCCTACCGATCATGCGCCCGAAGGCACACGATCCCGAAGCTTCGGTACTTCGCTTAGCCCCGCTACATTGTCGGCGCGGAACCACTCGACCAGTGAGCTGTTACGCACTCTTTCAAGGGTGGCTGCTTCTAAGCCAACCTCCTGGCTGTCTGTGCAACTCCACATCCTTTTCCACTTAGCGAAGATTTAGGGACCTTAGCTGTCGATCTGGGCTGTTTCCCTCTCGACTACGGAGCTTATCCCCCGCAGTCTCACTGCCACGCTCTGGAGTTTCGGCATTCGGAGTTTGGTTGAGTTCGGTAAGCTTGTTGGCCCCCTAGCCCATCCAGTGCTCTACCACCGATACTGAACGCGTGACGCTGCACCTAAATGCATTTCGGGGAGAACCAGCTATCACCGGGTTTGATTGGCCTTTCACCCCTATCCACAGGTCATCCCCCAGGTTTTCAACCCTGGTGGGTTCGGCCCTCCACGAGGTCTTACCCTCGCTTCAGCCTGCCCATGGATAGATCACCCGGCTTCGGGTCTACGACATGCGACTAGATCGCCCTATTCAGACTCGGTTTCCCTGCGGCTACGACTCTCGTCTTAACCTCGCCACACATCGGTAACTCGCCGGCTCATTCTTCAAAAGGCACGCCGTCAGACGCGCAAAGAGCCCGAAAGCTCTATGCGCGGATCCTCCGACTGCTTGTAAGCGCACGGTTTCAGGTACTATTTCACTCCCCTCCCGGGGTACTTTTCACCTTTCCCTCACGGTACTGGTTCACTATCGGTCGCTAGGTAGTAGTTAGCCTTACGAGGTGGGCCTCGCAAATTCACACGGAATTCCTCGGGCTCCGTGTTACTTGGGAACACCATCGGGAGGTCAGTCGGCTTTCACCTACAGGGCTATTACCTTCTTTGGCCTAACTTTCCAGAAAGTTCGGCTAACCGCTGACTTTGTAACTCCCTGATCCGTCTGGTGCCGGATCGGATGGGTCCCACGACCCCTCTGTGGCAACGCCACCAGGCTTTAACACCACAAAGGTTTGGGCTGATCCCGTTTCGCTCGCCGCTACTCAGGGACTCGTTATTTACTTTCTCTTCCTCGGGTTACTTAGATGTTTCAGTTCACCCGGTTCCCTCCACAGGCCCTATGTGTTCAGACCTGGGTACCAGCGCATTACCACTGGTGGGTTTCCCCATTCGGACATCCCCGGATCAATGGATGTTTGGCTCCTCCCCGGGGCTTTTCGCAGCCTGCCACGTCCTTCGTCGGCTCCTAGCGCCAAGGCATCCACCGTACGCCCTTATCAACTTGGTATAGATGCTCGCGCTCGCTATGGAGTTTCCAAGGTTCTATTTCCTGCGGTGGACCCGCATTCTGACTTCAGACTTCTTGGTTCTCGGGCAAAAAAGACCCGCCGGCAATGTTGCTCGGCGGGTGCGTGACGCTCGAAAGTCGACGCGAGTCGCCTAGGCGCACACCCCAAGAGAAGTCTTCAGCACGAACGAGGTCCTTTCGCAGGTTACAGCCGGGTCATTCTACGGACCACTCGCATCACCGTCAAACAACCCTCCGAGATGGTAGTGGGTCAGCGATCTGAAACTGACCCACTACCCCGGACATCCTTTTCCCAGACTAGAGCGCGCTCCTCGCAGAGGTAGACACGGGCCCCCGTTGCCCTCGCAGGCATGAGCTTGGCGACCAGGCCCTCTAGTGCGTTTCGACCCTCCGCGGCTTCGAGTGGCCCGCCCTATATCGCTTGTTCTGCTTCGGCCAGTACGCCCTGAAGCGAGCCTTCTTGAATGCGGCCTTCAGTTTGAACGTGGCGTGGCAGGTCTTGTTTAGCTTGGTCGTGTCGATCGTCGCGAACTTGCCTCTCGTGTCTTTCTGGAGGTCGATCGTCGTCTTCTGGTTGCCCTTGCACCGACCAAGGCGCGCGAAGAACTTGACGGTCGAGTTCCGCGCCGGCGTCCTGTCGGACAGGTGCAATCT
>JALZGD010000257.1 GCA_030861205.1 Actinomycetota bacterium | reverse complement strand
GTGCGGCGTCGCCATGCTCGTGCCGGAGATCGTGTCGTAGCCGCCGCCCATCCAGGTCGACGTGATGCACGTGCCCGGCGCGGCGATCACGTGGTTCGAGCCGGCGCTCGTCGCCGCGTAGTTCGAGAAGCTCGCGTAGCGGTCGTCCACCTCGCTCGTGCGGCAGGCCGGCGCACCGCCGGTGCCGCCCGAGGTGCCGTCGCTGTCGGTGACGGCCGCGACGGTGAGCGCCTCCGGGTAGGCGGCCGGGACGTCGGGCGCGGGCGCGTAGTCGAAGTCCCAGCCGCTGTTGCCGGCGGCGACCGCGTAGGTGATGCCCGCGTCGGTCGAGCGGCAGATCGCGGCGTGCTCCGGATCCGCGGTCGTCGGGCACGAGTCCATCCGCGAGCCGGTCCCGCCGAGGCTCATGTTCGCGACCTTGATGTTCAGCGAGGCGGCGTTGGCGGTGACCCAGTCGATGCCGGCGACGATGCCCGAGGAGGAACCCGAGCCGTTGCAGTCCAGCACGCGCACGGCGATCAGGTGAACGCCCTTGGCCACGCCGACGAGCGACCCGCCCATCGTCCCGGCCGTGTGCGTCCCATGGCCGTCGAAGTCGAGCGGGTCTGGGTCCGGGCGCGGGATGTCGTTCGTCGGATCGTCGTCCAGCACGTCGTAGTTGTCGCCGACAAGATCCGTGCCGCCGATGACCTTCTTTGTCGGGAACGTCCCGGGCTCGATGACGGTTGGATCGTTCTTCTTGTACGCAGCGACCGTCCCCGGCCCCCCGAAATCCTTGTGGGTGTAGTCGATGCCGGTATCGACGTCGGCAACCCGCATCCCCTGGCCTTTGACACCGAGGCGATGCCACACCTTCGTCGCACCGACGAACGACACGCTGCTGCGTTTCGCGAGCGCCACGATGCCGACCGGCTCGACCTTTTCGACGTCGGGCCTCTGTGCGAGCGCGTTCGCGGCCGACGGGCTCAACTGAGCCGAGAACCCGTTGATCAACGTCCCGTAGCGATAGACGACGCGCCCACCCAGAGATTCCGTCTCTGAGATCGCCGCCTCTTGCGATCTGCGCGCGGCATCGAAAACTGCTTGCTGGCCGCTTTCGGCGAGACGAGCCCCAGACCGTGTAGCCGACTTCTCGGCATCGGCGACCGCCGGCCCACGCATGACGACGAAGTACCTGCCGAGCCGCTGCTGAGCTGCGACGGCCGGCGTGAACGTGCCCGCCTCAGCGGAATCGCGGCGGTCCATCGCTTTGCTTCCCTGCGTGCGTGAGACAGCTCCCGCTGCAGGCTGCGCGGCGAGTGCCAGGGCGACTAGCGCCGTGACAGCTACCCATCGAGTCTTCAAGGCTGATTCCTCTCTTTCGGATCGAGGCCGGTCGGCGAGCGTCGCTCGGGGCCCGGGCGGGCTTGGCGAAGTCTGTCACCCTTGCTGTGCCGACAGCACCAAGATACGGGGACGGGCGGCCAAGGCGGCCTCTTCCATGGACGCGTGGGGGGATTAGCGATCGCACGGAGAATAGGTTCTTGATAAGCATTGGGGTGCGGACACCGGACCAGGGAGGGATTGACCACATGAAGCTTTCCAAGCTGACCGTCGCCGTGTTGTGCGTCGCGTCGATCGCGCTCGCGTCATTGGGCGGCGGGGCCGAGGCAAGGCCTCCCCGGATGACCTTCCAGACGATCAAGCTCGATGGTGCCGACGGCGGAACAGAGCCGCGCGTTTCCACCGATACCCACGGGCGTCAATGGCTCGTGACGAACACGGCATCCGGCGGCGACGAGATCGTTTACCAGTCGAACCAGGACGGCTCGAAGTGGACGCCGACGAAGACGCCGCCGAGCGGCCAGCAGAGCCCGACCATCGACGTCGACATCGTGACCCTTCCTACCGGGAGGATCATCTCCAGCGAGCTCGACTTCGGCGGCATCAACTTCCGCGTCGCCTACTCGGACGATGGTGGAAAGACGTGGACCAATTCAACGGGTTCCGAGCTCGGCGACACCGACCGTCAGTGGATGGCGGTTGGCCCGAAGGATGCCTCCACGGGCGATTACCCGGTCTACGAGATGTTCCACAACCTCGCGTCCGGCGAGGCTCAGCACCAGATGTGGGTGCAGAAGTCGAGTGACTCCGGTGAGACGTTCGGGGCCCCCGTCCCGATCACGGGCCCGCAAGCCGGCCCCCAGGGACCGACCGCACAGGCCGACCTGCAGTGCGCGGACTCCGGCGGCCCCTCATCCCTTTCCGTTAACAAGAAGACGGGCGAGATCGTCGCCGTGTGGGGCACCCGACACTCCGCGGCAGGTGGTTGTGGCGCGCAGCCGGCCGAGGCGAACATCGTCGGTGCCACGGAAGTGTGGGTTGCGACATCGTCAGATGGTGGCCTCACGTGGGTAGATCACCTCGCCGTCGACGACAGCGCCAAAGGCAACCTGGTCGGGATGCAGTTGTCGCCCGGGACGATCGACAACAAGGGCAACGTCTACGTCGTCTATCCCGAGTCGCCGAATGCGTATCCGAATTACGACGGCGCGGCGATCAAATACAAGTGGATCTCCGCCAAGAGGTTGGATTCGTGCACGGATCCCGATTGTTGGTCGGCGCCCGTGACCGTCGCTCCGACGGGCGGTGCCGGCAACATCTTGCCGCACATCGTTGTCGGCGACCCCGGCAAAGTCGATGTCGCGTACTTCCACGGCGTCCTGCGAGGTAAGGACAAGCCTGCGTGGTACACGACCGTGTCGCAAACGCTCAATGGGACGACGGGCCACCCGAGCTTCCGGACCGTCCGAGTGTCCGGCGTTCCGACGTACACCGGCACGGCGAGCGAGCTAATGGGCGCATGCACCAGCGGCAACCCCGTATCGGGTGTCGTGAACGGCTTCACTTGTGGACGTTCGACGGACGTGTGGGGCATCACGCTGGGTGCCAAGTGCACTCTCACGATCACTTGGCCCACCGTGGCCAACGACGCACCCGGCGCCGATCCCGGCACCTTCGTGTCGGTACAGCGCAAGGGTGCACACGTCTGCAAGACGAATAAAGGTTTGTAGGTCGCGGGTCCAAGCGCTCCTTTAGGAGCACTAACGGGCTGATTGCCTCGCGCCCTTCGGGGCGCGAGGCTTTCTTTATGCGGGTTGCAGTGATGGCCGCGCTGAACATGCCGGTCCTGATCTTGTCGCTGGTGCTTTCGGCTACGTGGCTGGCGCAGTGGGCCGAGCAACGACGCAAGCAGATCGGGCTCGAACGAGGCGTTTGTCAGCGCGAGCAGCCGTCGCTTCCGGGAGGTCACTGCGGCATGCCTTTGGTCGCATGTGTCGAGCTCTACGAAGGCGACGCCTATCACTTCTTGCAGTGGGTGTGCGA
>JALZGD010000256.1 GCA_030861205.1 Actinomycetota bacterium | reverse complement strand
GGGTAGACGGGGCCGCACGCCGTCGGGCGTTCCCGGCACGAGCTTCATCGACGCAACGGGCCCCAACAATCGTCGCCGCTCGTCCGCGTACGACGTCGATAGCAATGCATCGAGCGGGACGTCGACACGCGTGGGGTCCCCGTAGAACGCCTCGCGATCCGCAAACGCGAGTTTGGCGCACTCGACGATCGTGTGGACCCACTCGGCCCCCCCGACCTCCATCATGTCGAGCCCGCAACCGTCCAACAACGCGAGCTGCTGCAAGAAAACCGGTCCCTGGCTCCACGGCCCGCACTTCAAGACCTCGAGCCCGCGATACGAGAGCGCAACCGGCTCTTCGATCGGCGAGTGCCATCGCGCGAGATCGTCCGCCGTCAGAAAACCGCGGTGCGTTTGAAGCGAGTCGTCTTCAGCAGGTAGCGAGCAATACGCGGCGATAGCGTCGGCGACGAATCCTTCGTAGAACGCGGCGCGCGCCGCTTCGATCTGAGCGTCACGATCCGGCGATGCAGCTTCGGCCTCGTTCACGATGCGCTCGTAAGTGCCGGCGAGCTCGTGATTGATGAAGATCGAGCCAGCGACCGGCGCGCGGCCCCCCCGCAAGTAAACGGCCGCTGACGACGGCCACGACGACTCGAACAATGGGCGGGCGGCGTGGATCGACCGAGCGATGGGGTCGAGAACCGGGACCCCACCCCGCGCGTACTCGATCGCATAACGCATCACATCGCGGACGCGGAGCGTCCCGTAGCGCCCAAGCAGCGTCATCCATGCATCGAAGGCTCCGGGGACACAGGCCGAGAGCAGGCCGGTCCCCGGGATCAGATCGATACCCAGGTCGCCGTACGCCTCCAAGGTCGCGGCCCCCGGCGCGCCACCCTGACCGGCCACCACGAATGACCGGTCGTCGTCGACCGAGAAACCAATGATCGGCACCTCGCCGCCGGGGCCGTTCAAATGCGGCTCGGCAACCTGCAAGACGAGCCCCGCAGCCGTGACCGCGTCGAAGGCGTTCCCGCCGGATTCGAGCACAGCCATCCCCGCAGCCGATGCGAGCCAATGTGTCGAAGCGACCATCCCGAAACTGCCTACGAGCTCGGGACGCGTCGTGAAGGTCAAGCCCAGGTGATGAGTCCCATCGTCATCTGGTCGGACAGATCGACGTGACGAGGGACGACGCGCACTGCAAAGCCGTAAAGACCGGCCCCTCGACAAGCGAACTCACCGCGGAACGTGCACGTGCCGTCCGTGCAGGCCTCGGCTTTCATCTCGTCCAAGAGCGGATCGACGAGCTCGTTGTTTGCACCGACCAGCCCGTGAGCGAGCTGAACGCTGATGTCGTCCGGATCCAAACGCCCGACACGGACGGTTGTAGTGACCGAGCGTTTCTCTTCGACCTCTGCAGCACGGACGTCACCTTCTACGTCGATGATCCTGACGTCTTCCCAATGCTCACGAACGCGCTTCTTCCATGCTGCGAGGCCTTTCGCGCGTTCGAAGTCACTTGCGGCCATCTCGCGTGAGCGTTGTGCCGCGGGTGCGTAGTACCCGTCGATGTAATCCCGGACCATTCGGTCGGCCGTGATCGACGGCCCCAACGTTGCCATCGACTCCTTGACGCGCTCGATCCAGCGACGGGGTATCTGACCTTCCGAACGGTCGTAGAAGCGCGGCGCGATCTCGCGCTCGAGCAGGTCGTAGAGAGCACTCGACTCGACCGCATCCTGGTACTCGTGATCGAAATACGTATCGCGCGTCCCGATCGCCCAGCCGTTGTTGCCGTTGAACATCTCGTCCCACCATCCGTCCAGCACCGAGCAGTTCAACGTCCCGTTGATCGCTGCCTTCATGCCGGACGTGCCGCATGCCTCGAGCGGTCGACGCGGATTGTTGAGCCACACGTCAGAGCCTTGAGACAGAACCCGTGCCACTTCCATGTCGTAGTCCTCTATGAATGCGAACCGAAGACGCACGTCGGGGTCGGCGGCGAAGTGGACGAGCTGGCGGATCATCTCTTTGCCACCGTCGTCCAGTGGGTGCGCCTTTCCGGCGACTACAAGCTGGATCGGGCGATCCTGTGACTGTAGGAGACGCTTCAAACGCTCGACGTCGCGCAGCAGGAGTGTCCCCCGCTTGTACATGGCGAATCGGCGCGCGAAGCCAACCGTGAGGATCCCCGGATCGAACACCTCCTCCGTCCAGCCGAGCTCGCTTTCGGTAGCGCCGCGCTCGATCAGCTGGCGGCGGACACGATTCCGCACGAAGAAGACCAGGCGCTCGCGTGCACGCTCGAGGCTTCGCCACAATTCAGAGTCCGGAACGCTGCGCACTTTCTCCCACCGGCCCTCGCCGGTCTCCGCCCAGCCGGGAGCGAGACGCCGGTCGAGGATCTCGGCTATCTCCGGCCCCAACCACGTCGACGTGTGGACGCCATTGGTGATCGAGCCGATCGGGACCTCGTCCTCTGGGACGCTGGGCCACAACGACGAGAAGATCCGGCGCGACACCTCACCGTGCAGCTTGCTGACGCCGTTGGCACCCCCCGCAAGCCTCAGACCCATGATCGCCATATTGAAGTTCTCAGCCTCCGGGTCTTCGGAAGCGACCGCGGTGTTCCCGATGCGCATGAGTTCCTCGAACGACAGATTGCACTGGCGCGCGAAGTCATCGAAGTACCTCTTCATCAGGTCCCGGTCGTAGACGTCGATGCCGGCAGGGACCGGCGTGTGCGTCGTGAAGACCGTTCCGGCCCTGACGGCCTCGCACGCTTCGTCGAACGCGAGGCCATTTGCAACGAGCTCGCGTATGCGTTCGAGCCCCTGGAACCCTGCGTGGCCCTCGTTCGTGTGGAAGACGTCGGCATCAACCCCCGCAGCGCGCAACGCGCGCACACCGCCGATGCCCAACAGGATCTCCTGCCGCAACCGATGCTCGCTGCCGCCGGCGTACAGCCGGTCGGTGACCATCCGTTCTTCCTGTGAGTTCTCCTCGACGTCGGTGTCCATCAGCAACAACTCGACTCGGCCGATGTGTGCGACCCATACCTGCGCCCTACAGCGGTGTCCGGCAAGGTCGACCTCGATCTGTACGGGGTCGCCGCCGTCGTCGAGCAACAGGCTGAGGGGCATCGCATGGGGGTCCAGCGCTGGATAGCGCTCCTGCTGCCAGCCGTCCGCGTTCAGATGCTGGCGGAAATAGCCCTGCCGGTACAGCAAGCCGACCCCCACTAGCGGCAACCCGAGGTCGCTCGCGGCCTTCAGGTGGTCACCCGAGAGGACCCCAAGGCCCCCCGAGTAGATAGGCAATGCTTCCGACACGCCGAACTCGGGCGAAAAGTAAGCAACCGTGAACGACTTGTTCGATCTCTGATGGGCCTGCAC
>JALZGD010000255.1 GCA_030861205.1 Actinomycetota bacterium | reverse complement strand
TTCCCGGCTCGACCCGGCGCAGATCGGTCACGGAGCCCGATCCCCCGTGGGCCCCGGCGCGTGCTGCTTCGGCGGCTTCGAGGAGCCCCGCCTCGGTCACGACGTTCGTGTACGCATAGGTCGCGCGGTCGCCGGAGAGGATCCTTATCCCGGCCCCCGCTTCGGCACCCGACGTAACGTCCTCGATCCTCGAATCATCGAGCCGCAGAGCCGCCGAACGGCGTCGCTCGACGAAGAGCTCAGCAACGTCGCCGCCGTTCCGCAACGCCGCTTCGAGCGTCTTGGCGATCACGGATTCGTCGAGCATGGGGGCCGAGGATACGTCCGGTTTTCCCGGACACGGTCGCCGTGCGGCAGCTGCTGGCGCCTCCGGCAGCCTGTTCTTACGTGCACTCGTGCCCTTGTGCAGACGGCCCCGGGCCGTGTACGCTCGACGCGCACAAAACGAGCTTCAAGCCCCTTTGACCATCGCTGATCGAGGAGCGCGCCCTGACCAAAGACGGCTCCAGAATGCCCTCTGACCAGGACGAACGTCTTGCTCGGATCAGAGAGAAAGTCGTAACCGCTCGGCGGGAGCTCGACGCACTCATCGGGGACGCCTATCTGCGGCCTCGAGCCTCCATCGTCCCCGTTCACTTCCTCGATCTGGCGTCTGCCGTCGAGAAGCTTCGGTGGGCCGAGAAAGAGTGGCGCGAGCTCGACCAGGAGATGGCGTCGACGCGGGAGTCCGCCGAGGGCACAGCCGACGAGCAGTCCGAAGCCGTTGACGACGAGGAGGCAGAGCTGATGGGCCTAGCCGATCCCGTCGCCAGCTAACGAGTCTCCCCAAGAAAGCAGCGGCTCATACGAGCGGCTTTTTTAGTTGACTGGGACCGCCTACGGAGGGCCGGCCACAGCCTTTCGATCACTGCGAGCTGTCGGCTTCGTCCAAGAGCTCGACCAAGTCGGTGACCCGTTTCGGAGACGGCGGGGTGATGTCGGTCTGAATCCCGTATTTGACGAAGTCCGTCGTGTTTTCCATCTTCATCGGCGGTATGTGTAACGACTCGTCGGCGTGAGTGAAATCGATCGTCATCTTCAATCGACGTACGAGGTGCCTGTCGTCGACCCAGATCTCAGTCGGCATGGTGTCTTGACCTAGGAGTTCCACCAACCGATCGACCGACGAGCTCACCTCATCACGGATGGCGGACGGCGCGTGTGCCGCGGCGAGACGAAGATCGACGATCGCCTTGTAGTGGGTCGTGGCGACACCGTTGGCGTTCGCGGGGCCCAGGTCGTCGACACTCCGAGCGCCCCACAGATAGTTCACGTTCTCTCCCGGATTCGACCCTCCCAGCTGCATGAGCGAGCTCATGTCGATACCCATCCGGTCACCGATTGCGTCGAGATCCATCTTGATCCACGGCTTCGCGCCAGGGATCAGGGAGCTCATGAACGGCCACTTCATGTACATGACGAGCCCATCACCCACGATCTCCGCGGAACCAAGAGAGCCAAGCACCGGCGATTCACCGAAGTCCATGGTCAGGTGACTGCGACGGTTCGCGCTGTCGATCTCTCCAAATCCCGCACTGCGAATCGGAGTCGTGGCCTCGCCGGCTTGGGCGACGCTGTGGATCACGACCCTGGCTGCTCCGGCACTGCGAGTGGCTCGTGCGGCCTCGATCAGGTCCGAAGAAATCTTCGAAGGGCCTCTTTGTGCTGTAGGGGAGCCGCACGCGCCCATCACGATGAGCGCTGCAACGAACGCTATGGAGCGGCGCATCCGATCCCCCCTCGTCGGATCCGCACTTTACGCCGTCACTTAACTATGTGCTTCTGTTCTGCAATATCGAGCGCGGGATCGACCGCGACGACGATCTCTAGCGGGGCGCCATCCTCAAGGCTCCATCGAGCCTGATCACCTCACCGTTCAGCATGGGGTTCTCGACGATGTGCCTGACTAACGCCGCGTATTCCTCTGGGTTCCCCAGTCGATGCGGGTGCGGGATCGCCTCTGCAAGTGCTTGCCGAGCGGGATCCGGTAAGCCCGCGAGCATCGGCGTGTCGAACGTGCCCGGCGCGATCGCTACACACCGGATCAGCTTCGACGCCAGGTCGCGCGCGATCGGAAGCGTCATACCGACGATGCCGCCCTTCGACGCCGAATACGCGGCTTGGCCGATCTGACCGTCGAACGCCGCGATGCTCGCCGTATTCACGATCACGCCGCGCTCCTCACCATCGGGCTCCTGCGAAGCGATCTGCTCGACTGCAAGGCGCAAGACGTTGAACGTGCCTATCAGGTTGACCCGAACGACGAACTCGAAGCGCTCGAGGTCGTTGGCTTGACCCTCGCGGTTCAGAACGCGCCCGGGGAAACCGACGCCGGCGCAGTTGACGGCGATGTGCAGACCGCCGAAGGCGTCGGTCGCAGCGCGCACGGCGGCTCGCACCTCGTCTTCAGACGTCACGTCGGCCGCGACGAACTGAGCGCGGTCGCCCAGCTCCTTGGCTGCCGTCTCCCCGTTGGACGACCCAAGGTCGAGGATGGTCACGGACGCGCCCGCCTCGCTCAACGCGCGCGCCGTGGCGAGACCCAGACCCGATGCGCCTCCTGTTATGAGCGCCGATTTCTGTTGGATGTTCACGCGATCTCCCCCGCTACAACCTCGCCGCTGGATAGGACGAGACCATCTTCGCATCTCGACTCGACGCGCCCATCCGAGAACTGCTCGTGATACAGCGCCGAGTACGCGCCGCCGAGCGCGAGCAGCTCTGAATGCGATCCTCGCTCGATGATCCGGCCCTGATCGAGGTACACGATCATGTCGGCCGCAAGGATCGTCGACAACCTGTGCGCGATCGCCACGGTCGTGCGACTCTCCATCAAAGGCGCGAGCGCTTCCTGAACCAGTCGTTCGGAATGCGTGTCGAGCGCGCTCGTTGCTTCGTCCAGTATCAGGACGCGCGGATCCTTGAGCACTACGCGAGCGATAGCCAACCGTTGTTTCTCGCCGCCCGACATCTTGTAACCGCGCTCACCCACGACGGTGTCGAACCCCTCGGGCATCTCCATGATGCGGTCGTAGATGTGCGCGGCCTTCGCTGCCGCTTCGATCTGCTCGTCCGTCGCGCCCGGGTCCCCGTACCGGAGGTTCGTTTTGACCGATGCGTTGAACAGGTACGTCTCCTGCGTGACCATGCCGATGAGCTCACCCAGGGAGTCGAGACGGATGTCACGAACATCGATCCCGTCGAGAGAGACGCTTCCGCGATCGACGTCGTAGAGCCGCGGGATCAGGTAAGTCAGCGTGGTCTTACCGGCCCCCGAGGGGCCGACCAGCGCAACCAGTTGACCGGGCTCGATGGTCAGGTCTAGCCCCTGGATCGTCCACAGACGCTTGTTCAACGA
>JALZGD010000076.1:3276-9651 GCA_030861205.1 Actinomycetota bacterium | reverse complement strand
CGAAATCGGTTCTTTGCTTCACCGAGAACCTCTTTGGGGCCCCGCCCTCGAAGGCGAGCATTGAGCTTCGACAGCTGAGCCGCTCGGCCCGGGCGAAGCCCCCGGGCACGTCGTTTTGCCGCGTTCAGCTGGCCCGGCCGCGCAAGTACGCCTTGCGCTCGATCTCGGTTAACCCACCCCAGATCCCGTAAGGCTCCTTCGTCGCTAGGGCATATTCGAGGCACTCGCGGCGGACGTCACAGCGCGCACAGACGCTCTTCGCTTCGTCCTCCCGAGCCCTCCGCTCTGCCGGAGATTCGCTGTCGTCGAGCCCGAAGAACAACACCGCCGGATAGGCGAGGCACGCGGCTCTCTCTCGCCACTCGAGTTCGGTCAAAAGGCTCTGGTCACTCATCTGAGGACAGCCATGGTCACAGTCAGAGCGCCAATCGTCAACGTTCTTTTGTCGAACGAGGCCCGGCTCCAGGGCGTTTGCCTATGATGGCCGCCCCATGAGCGGCGATCTATCGACCATTTTCAAGGCCTACGACGTCCGCGGGGTCTATCCCGATGAGCTCGACGAGGACGTGGCGTCCAGCATCGGAAGTGCCTTTGCCCGGTGGGTCGAGGGCGACCAGATCGTGGTGGGGCGTGACATGAGGACGTCGTCGCCGGGCCTTGCGGACGCCTTCATGCAGGGCGCGATGGGCGCCGGTGCATCGGTCGTCGACGTCGGCGAGGTGTCGACAGACGCGCTCTACTTCGCCTCGGGTCACCTAGATCTTGCGGGGGCCATGTTCACCGCCTCCCACAACCCGGCGCGGTACACCGGCCTCAAGTTGTGCCGTCGGAAGGCGGCTCCGATCGGCGTCGATAGCGGCCTGCTCGAGATCAGGGATCTGGCCGCTTCGGCGGACGTCACTCGATCGATGTCGTCGGCGCAGCCACGAGAGATCCTGCCCGACTACGGCGAGCACTGCAGAGGGTTCGTGGATGCGAGCTCGCTTCGGCCGTTGAAGGTCGCCGTCGATGCCGGTAACGGGATGGCGGGGAAGACGGTTCCGATCGTGTTCGAACCGCTCCCGTTCGAGGTCGTTCCTCTCTACTTCGAATTGGACGGAACCTTCCCCAACCATCCTGCGAATCCGATCGAAGCCGAGAACCTCGCGGATCTTCAGAAAGCCGTGCAGGATGGCGGCTGCGATGTGGGGATCGCCTTCGACGGCGACGCGGACAGGTGCTTCCTCATCGATGAGAAAGCCCAGCTCGTATCGGGATCGCTCACTACCGCCCTCGTCGCAGAGAGGCTCTTGAAAAAGAACCCGGGCGAAAGTGTCATCTACAACCTGATCTGTTCGTGGACGGTTCCCGAGGTGATCGAGGAGAACGGAGGGACGCCGATCCGATCGCGCGTCGGTCACTCGTTCATCAAGGAAACGATGGCCGATTCGGGAGCGATCTTCGGCGGCGAACACTCCGGTCACTACTACTTCCGCGACAATTACCGAGCCGACTCCGGCATGATCGCGGCGCTGCTGATCGAGGCGTTGTCCGAGGCAGACGTGCCCTTGTCCAAGCTTCTCGAACCGTACCGGCGCTATGCGGATTCAGGCGAGATCAATTCCGAAGTCAGCGATCAACAAGCAACGATCGAGAAACTGGCCGCGCACTACTCTGATGCGAGACAGGACCGTCTCGATGGGCTCACGGTTCAGTACGAAGACTGGTGGTTCAACTGCCGGCCGTCGAACACTGAGCCGTTGCTGCGGCTGAACCTCGAGGCACGCACGGAGTCACTCATGGAATCCAAGCGCGACGAAGTACTGGCCTTGATCAGGGAGAGATAAGTGGCGATCGACGAGAAGCTGCTGGAGATCCTCGTGTGTCCGAACTGCCGCGGCCGGGTCGAATATGTCGAGGACGAAGATGTGATCGTGTGCCGCGGCGAGTGCGGCTATCGCTATCCAGTGCGCGACGGCATCCCTGTGATGCTCATCGATGAAGCAACCAAACCGTGATCGATCTCGATGACATCGACGCACTCGAGCGACACGATTCAGTAAACATCCTCTCTACCGTCGAGAGATTCCCCGATCAATGCGCTGAAGGTTGGGAGATCGGCCGCGCGGCCGACGGCTTGCCGGATGCAACCGGCGTCACATCGGTTGTCGTTCTCGGCATGGGTGGGTCGGGCGCGGCCGGTGATGTCGCCAAAGCGCTCCTAGAACATCGCGTCCCGGACTTCTTCCGCGTCATCAAAACGTACGGTCCGCTGCCGGAATGGGTCGGTCGGAACTCCCTCGTGGTCGCTATCTCGCACTCGGGTAACACCGAGGAGACTCTCAGCGCGCTGGCATCGGCTTACGAGCGCGGTGCCCGAGCGGTAACCATCTCGTCGGGCGGCAAGTTGAAGGATGTCGCGAGTGAGACCGGCATCGCCCATGTAGGCGTGCCTGGAGGGCTTCAGCCACGAGCCGCGCTTGGCTATCTCGCGATGTCGCTATTAGGGATCCTTTCCGAGGTCGGAATCGCGCCGGACTTGGACGAAGAAGTTCGTGACGCAGTGACCGACCTTCGCGAGGTCGTCACAAGGTGTGACCGATCGAGGTCTGTCACAGAGAACCCGGCGAAGGATTTGGCCACGCGCCTCACGCAAACGGTGCCAGTGATCTACGGAGCGGGCTCGACCACGACTGCGGCGATGCGCTTCAAGACCGACATCAACGAGTACGCAAAGAATCCCGCGTTCTGGAACCATCTCCCCGAGCTCGATCACAACGAGCTCGAGGGATTCAACAGACTGGTCGAATTGTCCCGTCGCGCGCTGAGCATCGTCTTCTTGCGCGATCACGCCGGTGAAAATCCACGCATCACCGCTCGATTCGAAATCACGAAGCGACTGATCGAAGACAACATCAACCAGCTAATTGAGGTGCCGGCGCAGGGGCGAAACGAGATGGCTAGGCTACTGTCGCTGATCCTCGTCGATCAGCTCGCGGCTATATATATGGCGTTCTTAAACGACGTGGACCCAGGCCCGGTCGAGACTCTCGAGAAGCTGAAACGAGAACTGGCGGCGCTGTGACAACGACAAGGAGCTGGCATGACGGCTGAATCGGACATCAGAGACAGTGCTCTTGCATCAGAAGGTCGATTGCGCGTCGAGTGGGCCGATCGCCAGATGCCGGTCCTCGCGCGGATCCGCGAGAGGTTCGAGAAGGAGACGCCGCTCGAAGGCGTACGCATCGCGGCGTGCCTCCACGTGACGACGGAAACCGCGAACCTCATGCGAACGCTCGCGGCAGGAGGAGCCGACGTCGCGTTGTGTGCGTCGAATCCTTTGTCGACGCAGGACGACACGGCCGCGGCTCTGGCTGAGGAGTACGAGATCCCCGTTTACGCGATCCGGGGCGTCGACGAAGCGGGCTACTACGGGCACATAAAGGCAGTGCTCGATCGGCGACCGATGATCACGATGGATGATGGTGGTGACCTCGTCACGATGCTCCATCAACAGCGGCAAGACCAGCTGACCGAGATCATTGGCGGCACCGAAGAGACGACCACCGGCGTCATCCGGCTGCGCTCGATGCAGGCGGCGGGCGTTCTCGCATACGCGATCGTCAGCGTCAACAACGCGATGACGAAGCACCTTTTCGACAATCGTTACGGCACCGGCCAGAGCGCCATCGACGGAATCATCCGCGCTACCAATGTGCTGTTCGCCGGCAGGACCGTCGTCGTGTGCGGATATGGGATGTGCGGTCGCGGCGTTGCTTCTCGAGCGAAGGGTCTGGGGGCCGATGTCGTCGTCACCGAGGTCGATCCCATCAGGGCGCTCGAAGCGGCGATGGACGGCTTCCGCGTCTTGCCCGGGTCGGTTGCCGCGTCGCAGGGTGACATCTTCGTAACGGTTACCGGCGACAAGCACGTCCTGCGCAGCGAGCACTTCGAGGTGATGAAGGACGGAGCGATCCTTGCCAACGCGGGCCACTTCGACATCGAGATCGACCTCGCCACGTTGCGCTCCATGGCTTCGTCCGTTCGCCGCGTGCGCGAGGAGGTCGAGGAGTACCAATTGACCGGCGACAGGAGGCTCTACGTGCTGTCCGACGGCCGGTTGGTCAACCTCGCCGCGGCGGAGGGCCATCCCGCGTCGGTGATGGACATGTCGTTCGCGAATCAGGCGCTCTCGTGTGAGTGGCTGGCGACCGAGCACGCGTCGCTCGAGAAACAGGTCTATGACGTGCCCGAGGAGATCGATAAAGAGGTCGCTCGCCTGAAGCTCGACACCATGGGCGTTCGGATCGACGAACTCACGGCGGATCAAAAGGCGTACCTGGCGGGCTGGGAAGAGGGCACGTAGCACTCAGGACGGCCGCTTTCTTGTCGCACACTGCAACTAGCGTGCGGCGACATGGCTTTCACCGAGCTCGTCGCGCCCGCGCGTTGTGTGACGTGTCGCCGTCGTGGCGCCGCGTTATGTGACACATGCGGTCGCGATCTACGGGGGCCGCTAGGGCTGCCGTCCATCACCCACGTCGATCGGCTATTCGTTCCTTGGTTCTACGAAGGAGCAGCCCGCGATCTGGTGCTCGGCCTGAAGATCAGGTCGCTGGCGTTCGCAGCGGAGGCTATGGCCGAAGCGATATGGCATCGGGTCGTTGCGGACGGGACCCGCTGCCGAACCATTACGTGGGTTCCTGCCCGTCGGGCTGACATCAGGAAACGTGGTTTCGACCACGCTCGTCTGATCGCCGAGGCGCTCGCCGACAGGCTGGGATTGGCTGCCGCCGGCCTTTTGCACCGCATCGGTACCCAAAGCGACCAGGCGGCGCTATCACGCGCCGAAAGAGCACGCAATCTCCGTGGAGCGTTCACTGCGGAGCGCGTTGGGGGACCGATCCTGCTGGTTGACGATCTGATCACTACGGGGGCGACCCTCGCGGCATGCGCCACGGCGCTCCGCACGGCGGGTGCGGCGAGGATCGAGGGAGCTGCTGCATGCATGGCGGAGTGACCGTTGCGTTGCACGACTAGCCGTCACGGTCGTTCGGGACCCCATCAATAGGCAGGATTACTTAGGGCGCAGGCAAGACCTGCGGACTACAATCCGAGCACGATGCATCCCTCTCAGTGGCTACGGAGGTAGCGAATGGTGGCTACACCCCCTGGCCTTCCGGCGAAAGACGACGCCATCCGAGTGCTGATCGTCGACGACCACGCGCTGTTCCGGCGTGGGCTCGAGATGGTGCTGCAGGGCGAGAGTGACATCGATGTCGTCGGCGAGGCATCCGACGGGCACGAGGCGATCGAAAAGGCAGAGAACTCGACGCCCGACGTCGTTCTCATGGACGTGCGGATGCCGAAGCGGTCGGGGATCGAAGCGACGCGGATCATCAAGGACACGCTCCCTTCCACCAGGATCCTGATGCTCACCATCTCCGACGAAGAAGCGGACCTGTACGAGGCGATCAAGGCTGGTGCGTCGGGCTACCTCTTGAAGGAGATCTCGATCGACGAGGTGGCCGGTGCCGTGCGTGCCGTCCACGGTGGCCAGTCACTGATCTCGCCGTCCATGGCCTCGAAGCTCCTCAACGAGTTCGCGACGATGGTCAAGCGGAGAGACGAACGGAGCCAGATCCCCGGCCCCCGCCTGACCGACCGAGAGCTCGAAGTCCTGAAGCTCGTCGCTAAAGGGCTGAACAATCGAGACATCGGAGCCGAGCTGTTCATCTCCGAGAACACCGTCAAGAACCACGTCCGCAACATCCTCGAGAAGCTCCACCTCCACTCGCGTATGGAGGCCGTCGTCTACGCCGTGCGGGAAAAGCTCCTCGACATCAAGTAGGCCTCAGGAATCCGCCCGTCACCTGGGCGTTGACGTCGGTGACCGTCTACTAGGACCAAAACCCCGATAATGGGAGGCTCATGAGCATCCTGAAGAGAGCCCTTTCAGCCGGCGAGGGCAAGAAGATGAAGGCCCTCCAGGCCCTCGTTCCGCAGATCAACTCTCTCGAAGACGAGATGAAGGCGCTTTCGGACGCCGACCTCAGGGGCAAGACCGGCGAGTTCAAGCAGCGCCTGGAGAACGGTTCGGACCTCGACGACCTACTGCCCGAGGCATTTGCGGTCGCCCGAGAGGCCGCTACGCGTGCCATCGGGCAGCGTCATTTCGACGTTCAGCTGATGGGCGGCGCCGCCCTGCACAAAGGGTGGATCGCCGAGATGAGGACCGGTGAAGGCAAGACGCTCACGGCAACGTTGGCGGTCTACCTGAATGCGCTGTGGGAAGAAGGGGTTCACGTCGTCACCGTGAACGACTACTTGGCCAAACGCGACTCGGAGTGGATGGGTCGGATCTACAAGTTCCTCGGACTGTCCGTCGGTCTGATC